>NZ_JASAUS010000003.1:0-244159 GCF_029953005.1 Bradyrhizobium sp. Mp27
GCGATGATATCCATGGTCACCCTTCCTTGCCTAATCGGGCTTCGCACTTTGCGGCCCAGGCGACTGTTCGGGTTCAATGGACTAACGGACGGGGCACCTCTCTCACCCACGGCCTGCAACGACCTGGGGGTTTGCGGGCTCCCGTCCGTCACCGCAACGTCTACAATAGCTGACCTGCGGCGCTTCGACTTACAAGGGGTATCTCTCCGCGCGTCATTCTCTTTCGCGTACGTGGAGAAAGACCCCTCATCCGGCGCTTCGCGCCACCTACTCCCACAAGGGGAGAAGGAAGAAAGCGCGGCCTACTCCGACATCGGCTTGTCGGAGATGTCCCAGTCCTTGCCGCTGAAGGTGGAGATGAAGAGCGTCTTCATCGGCGTGTAGTCCTCCGGCGTGTAGCTGTAGGTGACGCCGTCGAGGAAATAGGGCGAGTGGAAGCCTGCGAGCGTGGACGCCTGCTTCAGCACGTTGGCGCGGGTGAGATCGTCGCCGCAGCGGCGCAGGATCTCGCCCATGGTCACGGCCTGGCCGTAACCGGCATAGGCGATGGTGTTGTCTTGATCGATCGCCGGCGTGTATTTCTTGCGCAGCTCCTCGAACGCCATCACGTCGGGGTCCTTCTCCCATTTGGGCAGGCCGACTTCCTTGTTGTAGCGGATGGCGACGATGCCGGTGGCGTTCTCCAGCCCCGCGGCATTGAGGATCGAGCGTCCGGTCGAGCCGGCCGACAACAATTGCAGCGGCTTCCAGCCGAGCTCGGCCACTTTGCGGATCGACTGCGACGACGCCTTGCCGGTGGAAATGTTGTAGAAGACGTCGGCACCCGACTTCGAGAGGTTGATGAGCTGGGAATCGACGGTCGGATCGGTGAGATCATAGGTCTGCTCCATGATCACCTGCGCGGTGCCGCCGGCATCGGCCAGCACCTTCTTGAACGGACCGAGGAAGTCGCGGCCGAAATCGTCGTTCTGGTAGAGAATACCGACCTTGGCATTCGGCTTCACGCTGACGACGTGCCGCGCCAGGATGCGCGCTTCGGTCGGATAGAGCGGCAGGCCCGCCATCGTCCATTTGAACTCTTTCGGATTGTTCCACTTGGACGCGCCGGTGTTGAGCAGGAGCTGCGGCACGCCCTTGGAATTAAGATACTTGTGTACGGCAGTCTGCGGCGCGGTGCCGAGCGAGCCGTAGAGCGCCAGCACTTCCTCCTGCTCGACCAGCCGCCGTGTCGCCTCGACGCATTTCGGCGCGCTGTAGGCGTCGTCCATGGTGAGGAACTTGACCTTGCGGCCGTTGATGCCGCCCTTCTCGTTCAGCATCTGGAAATAGGCCTCGCCGATGCGCCCCAACACGCCGTACAGCGAGCCGGGGCCGGAATGCGGCACGGTCTGGCCGATCTTGATCTCGGTGTCGCTGGCGCCCGCATCGTATTTCTTCTCCGCGGCCCAGACATACGGCGCAGGCAAGGTCGATGCAGCGATGGTGGCGAGCGCGCCGGCGTTGAAATCGCGCCGCGTTGGATTCTTGGTCATTATTTGTTTCTCCCTAGTGCGCGCATTGTGCTGGCAACGCAGCACGGCTCGCAAGTAGGAAGACGCCGCTTTGCGACGCAATGACGCTTAAATCGCGAGGTGTTTAGCGCCTAAACTCAAGTTTTCTCGGCAACGACGACGAGGCCGCGCACCGGCTCGTTGTTCTCGATGCGCGGCGAGGCCGGCTCTAGCGTCAGCAGCTTGAGACCGGCCTTCGCCATCGCGCCACGCACATATTCCGCCGAATGGGCATAACGCAGGCCTTCGCCGAGCACGATGCCGCTGCCGTCATGCGTCTCCAGCGTGAAAGCGAGCACGCCGCCGGATACAAGCACGCGCTGCGCTTCCGTGAGTACCGGCGCGAGATCGGAGAGATAGACGAACGCATCCGCGGCGACGACGAGGTTCGCGCTCGCATCGCCCTTGGTGCGCAGGCCTTCTATCATGTCGGCGACCTCGAGCTCCGCATAGAGCTCGGTGGCGCGCGCCTCCTTGATCATGCCGAGCGACAGATCGATGCCGATGAAATGATCGACCTGCTTGGCGAACGCAGCGGCCGCAAGCCCGGTGCCGCAGCCGAGATCGATGGTACGCTTGAAGAAGGCCGGCTTCTTCGCGGCGACGCGCGCGGCCAGCACCGCCTTGAAGATCAGCGACGGCGCGCGGTAGCCGAGGTCGTTGATCAGCGCATGCTCGAAGCGCGGCGCGTACTGGTCGAACAGCGCCTGCACATAGGCCTTTGGCATCTCCGCCATCTGCGCGTCGCCAAGCCGCATCAGATGCAGGCCGGCGCCGTGCTGGTCCTCGGGGTCGCAGTCGCATGCCTTCCGGAACGCCGCAATCGCCTTGTCGCGCTCGCCGAGCTGCTGGCGGATCTCGCCAAGCGTGAACCAGGCCGAGGTGAAGTCAGGCGCGAGCTCGATCGCCTGCTCGATGAGGTAGGCGGCGGCGGACAGATCGCCCTTGAGCTGGAGGTCGCACGCGAACTCGAAACGGCGGTCGGCCATGAGATCGCCGGAGGAATGGAACAGGCGCAGGGGCATAGGAACTCGGCTCGTCATCGCCGGGCTCGACCCGGCAATCCATCAAAAAGGGAACTGTTTAAAAGGATGGAGGCGCGGGTCCCGCCTCCGCCAATTGGCTTCGGCGGGCTTTTACACCGCCGGGCCGGCGAAGCCTAGCGGAGACGGCAAGCCCGCGAAGACGGGTTCATTTGGGGTGGCCGCTCCCTATATGACGCACATGCGTCCGCAAGACATCCTGCTGCCAACTGCTGACGGCCTGTGCTGCAAGCCCGGCAACTTCCACATCGACCCTGTCCGCCCGGTCGAGCGGGCCGTGATCACCCACGGCCATTCCGACCATGCCCGCGCCGGCCATGGCGCGGTGCTGGCGACGCAGGAAACGCTGGACATGATGCGGCTGCGCTATGGCGAGAACTTCGCCGGCTCGACGCAGGTTATCAGCTATGGCGAGGAAATCCGGCTCGGCGACGTCAAGGTCAAGTTTCACCCGGCTGGCCATGTGCTGGGCTCGGCGCAGATCGCCGTCACCTGCAAGGATACCTGCATCGTCGCCTCCGGCGACTACAAGGATGCGCCTGACCCGACCTGCACGCCGTTCGAGCTCGTCCCCTGCGACGTCTTCATCACTGAAGCCACCTTTGGCCTGCCGGTGTTTCGCCATGGCGATGCCGCCGACGAGGTGAGGAAACTGCTGGCCTCCGTTGCGTTGTTTCCCGAACGGGCGCATCTGGTCGGCGCCTATTCGCTCGGCAAGGCGCAGCGCGTGATCGCGCTGCTGCGGCAGGCCGGCTATGACGCGCCGATCTACCTGCACGGCGCGATGGAGAAGATCGCCGAGTATTATCAGAGCCGCGGGATCAATCTCGGCGAGCTCAAGCCGGTGATGGGCGTGAAGAAGGCGGCGCTCGCCGGCACCATCACGCTGGCGCCGCCGTCGGCCACCTCGGACCTCTGGACGCGGCGCTTTCCCGACCCCGTCACCGCCTTTGCCTCGGGGTGGATGCGGGTGCGTGCCCGCGCACGGCAGCGTGGCATCGAGCTGCCGCTGGTGATCTCCGACCATGCCGATTGGGACGGCCTCACCGCGACCATCGCGGCGACCGGCGCCGGCGAGATCTGGGTGACGCACGGCCAGGAAGACGCGCTGGTGCATTGGTGCAAGTCGCAAGGTCTTCGCGCGCAGCCGCTCGATCTCGTCGGCTACGGCGACGAGGAGGAGAGCGAGACGCCGCTTCAAGATGAGGCCGAAGCATGAACCGCTTCGCCGAACTGCTGGACCGCCTCGCCTACGAGCCCGGCCGCAACAACAAGCTGCGGCTGATCACCGGCTATTTCCGCGAAGTCGGCGATCCCGACCGCGGCTACGCCCTGGCCGCGCTGACCGGCGCGCTGAGCTTCAAGCATGCCAAGCCCGCGCTGATCCGCGATTTGATCGCGGCGCGCACGGATGAGGTGCTGTTCGGGTTGTCCTACGATTACGTTGGCGATCTCTCGGAGACGGTGGCACTGATGTGGCCGAAAGCGGCCATGGCAGCCCACAACAACCCACCTCCCCCAACCCTCACGGACGTCGTCACCACGCTGCGCACGCTCGGCAAGACCGAGCTGCCAAAGCAGCTCGAGCGCTGGCTCGACGAGCTCGATGAGACCGGCCGCTGGGCGCTCTTGAAGCTCGTCACCGGTGCGCTGCGCATCGGCATTTCCGCGCGCCTCGCCAAGACTGCAGCCGCTGCCCTCGGCGACAAGGACCCGCATGAGGTCGAGCTGATCTGGCCGGGGCTCAGCCCTCCCTATCTCGACCTGTTCGCCTGGCTCGAAGGCCGCGGCGAAAAGCCGGTCAATCGCGATCCCGCGCCGTTCCGCCCGGTGATGCTCGCGCACGCGATCGAGGACACGGATTTCGCCACACTCGATCCCGCCGACTACATCGCCGAATGGAAATGGGACGGCATCCGCGTGCAGGCGGTGGCTGGCCGCGATGAGCGCGGGCAGATCACGGCGCGGCTCTATTCGCGCACCGGCGAGGACATCACGGGGAGCTTTCCGGATCTCGTGCCGTCGCTGCGGCTCGCAGGCGCAATCGACGGCGAGCTTCTGATTCTGCGCGAAGGCCGCGTGCAGAGTTTCAATGTTCTGCAACAGCGCCTCAACCGCAAGGTCGTTTCGCCGAAGCTGATCAAGGAGTTTCCGATCCATTTGCGCGCCTACGATTTGCTCGGCGACGACAGGAACGATCTGCGCGAGCTGCCCTTCGCTGAGCGGCGCGAACGGTTGGAGACGTTCGTCGGCAAGCTCGACGATCCCCGCATCGACCTGTCGCCCACCGTGCCCTTCGCAAGCTGGCAGGCGCTGACCGCGGCGCGCGCCGATCCCGCGAGTGCCGGCGCGGGCGAAGATGCCGACGCCGTCGAGGGCGTCATGCTGAAGCGGCGCGATGCGCCTTACCTGCCGGGGCGCCCAAAAGGGCAGTGGTGGAAGTGGAAGCGCGATCCGCACATCATCGATGCCGTGCTGATGTATGCGCAGCGCGGCCACGGCAAGCGCTCGTCCTACTACTCCGACTACACCTTTGGCGTCTGGACCGAGGGCGAAGCCGGCGACGAGCTGGTGCCGGTCGGAAAAGCCTATTTCGGCTTCACCGACGAGGAGCTCTTGCAGATCGACCGCTTCGTCCGCCGGAACACCACCGAGAAATTCGGCCCCGTGCGCCACGTCGTGCACGAGCGCGACAAGGGGTTGGTGCTGGAGGTGGCGTTCGAGGGGCTGCAGCGTTCCCCGCGGCACAAATCCGGCGTCGCCATGCGCTTTCCCCGCATCAGCCGGCTGCGCTGGGACAAGCCGCCGCGCGAGGCCGACCGGCTGGAAACGCTGGAAAAGATGCTGAAGGCTGACGAATCCCTACCAACAATTAAGGTTGCGGCGTCCGCCGACAGCCATTGACGAGGGAATGCGGGTTCCCCATGTGCCCCGCCGTGACCTATAATGGGGTCGAATCCCCGCGAGGAGTTTGAGATGGTCCAAGACGTCAGAGATTTGCCGGCCGGCCGCAGCGATGGGCTGAACCGCTTTCTCGGCGGCTCGCCACTGGCGGTCGCGTTTCGCCTGGTCCTGCTCTCGATCCTGGTCGGCGTCGTGCTCGCCGCGATCGGCTTCGATCCCTGGAACATCATCTACAGCATCCGCCTGCTATTCCAGCGTCTGTGGGATCTCGGCTTCGACGCGGTGAACTGGCTGTGGCGCTACTTCCTGCTCGGCGCCGTCATCGTGATCCCGATTTGGCTGCTGTCGCGCGTGTTCGGCGCGCCGCGCAACAGGTAAGGATTTGGGAGCCCGCAGCCGATGCAATTGCGCTTTATCGGCTGCGGCGACGCGTTCGGCTCGGGCGGCAGGCTCAACACCTGCTTCCACGTCTCGGGGCGCGCGGCCAACTTCCTGATCGATTGCGGCGCGTCGGCTCTGCCGGCGTTGAAGCGACTCGAGATCGACCGTGATGAGATCGACCTGATCCTGATCACGCATTTCCACGGCGACCATTTTGCCGGGCTGCCGTTTGTCCTGCTCGATGCGCAATTCTCGCGGCGGGCCCGGCCGCTGACGATCGCGGGCCCGCAAGGCCTCGAGACGCGGCTCGGCCAGGTGATGGAGGCGCTGTTCGAGCACTCCTCGAAGACCAGGCAGCGCTTCGAGCTGAACCTCATCGAACTCGCGCCCGGGCGAAGCCAAAGCTTCGGCGCGGTGAATGTGACGCCCTACCCGGTGGTGCACGGCGAATCCGGCGGGCCGTTCTTGGCCTACCGCGTCGAGGTTGAAGGCCGCACGCTCGCCTACAGCGCCGACACCGAATGGACGGAGGCGCTCATTCCGCTGGCGCATGGCGCGGACCTTTTCATTGCGGAAGCCTATATGTACGAGAAGGTGGTCAAGAACCATCTCAGCCTGAAGACCTTGGAACAGCACCTCCCCGCCATCGGCGCCAAGCGGCTTGTCCTCACCCATATGAGCGACGACGTGCTGTCGCGCCTGGACGACGTCCCGCATCTCGCCGCCGAAGACGGCATGGTGCTCGTGTTCTGACATGCACGCGCCCGTTCACTTAGGGATAGGCTCCCGCCAGGTGTTCGCCATCGCCGGTCCCGCGATGGTCGCGAACCTCACCACGCCGCTGATCGGCGTGGTCTCGACCACCGCGATCGGGCGACTCGACGATGCCGCGCTGCTTGGCGGCGTCGCGATGGCCTCCGTCATCTTCGACTGCCTGTTCTGGCTGTTCGGCTTCCTGCGCATGAGCACACTCGCCTTCACGGCGCAGGCGATGGGCGCGGGCGAAACGCGCGAGCAGACCGTGATCCTGGTGCGCGGCTTCATTGTCGCGGGCCTGATCGGCGCCGCACTGATCGTGCTGCAATTGCCGCTGGCCGCCGCACTGTTCGACCTGATGGGCGGCAGCGAAGGCGTCACGCGCGCGGCAAAGACCTATTTCATGATCCGGATCTGGTCGTCGCCGTTCGCCTTCGCCAACTACGTCATTCTCGGCTGGCTGGTGGGACAGGCGCGCGCCAATCCGGCGCTGCTGCTGCAGGTCGTCATCAACCTCATCAACATGGCGGCGACGATCTTGCTGGTGCTGGTCTACGACACCGGCATCGCGGGCGCGGCGATCGCCGCACTGCTCTCGGAGACGATTGGCTTCGTGCTCGGCGTGATCGTCTGCCGGCGCTATGCCAATGGCGGCTTTGCGGTGCCCGTTGCTACGCTGTTGGACCGGGCAAAGCTGATGCGGCTACTGGCGGTGAACTCCGACATCATGATCCGCACCGCGGCGCTGATCGCCGTGTTCCTGTTCTTCACCGCCAAGGGCGCGCGCGCCGGCGACGTCACGCTGGCGGCGAATTCCGTGCTGAACAATTTCCTGCTGGTCAGCGCCTCGATGGTCTTGCGAACGCGGCCCAGCAGCTCTGCGGGCGCACTTTTGGCGCACGCGATGCAAAAGGCTTTGCGGACTCGACCCGGCTGGTGCTGCTGTGGGGCCTCGGCTTCGCGCTGGTCGTCGCGGTGCTGTTCGCGCTGTTCGGGCCGAACCTGATCAAAGTCATGACAGCGAGCGAGGATGTCCGCCGCGCCGCGCGCGAATTCCTGCCGTTCATCGTGCTTGCGCCGATCCCCGGCGTGTTCGCGTTCGGCTTCGACGGCATCTATGTCGGCGCGACCTGGGCGCGCGAGATGCGCAATCTGATGCTGTTATCGTTCACGATCTCTATCGGCGCCTGGTGGGCGCTGCAATCGTTCGGCAATGCCGGGCTGTGGAGCGCGCTGATCGCGTTCTACGTCGCCCGCGGCGGATTGCAGGGCGCAAGGTATCCTGCGTTGTATCGGGCGACGTTTCCGAAATCGTAGATTCGTAGCCCGGATGGAGCGCAGCGAAATCCGGGGTCTTCGTGCTCGCGGAAAGATTCCCGGATTGCGCTGCGCTCCATCCGGGCTACTGGACGGTGGTTACATCCCCGGCCAGTCTTCCGCCGTCAGCGTCGCCGCATCGGCACCGACGATCTCCGACAGCGAATCCCGCCCTGTCCGCAGCAGCGTCGAGGTGAGATCACGCTTGATCTCGTCGACCAGGCCGAGGCCCTTGTAGACCAGCGACGAATAGAGCTGGATCAGGCTCGCGCCGGCGCGGATCTTGGTCAGCGCGGCGCCGCCGGAGTCGACACCGCCGACGCCGATCAAGGGGAACGCGCCCTCGACGCGCACATAGGTCTCCGCGACCATGCGCGTCGACAGGCGGAACAGCGGCCGGCCGGACAGGCCACCCTGCTCCTTGGCGCGCATCTCCTCGCGCAGCGTGCTCGGCCGCGCGATCGTCGTGTTCGACACGATCATGCCGTCGACCCGGCGCGAGCGCGCGACCTGGACGACATCGTCGAGCTGGGCGAGGCTGAGGTCCGGCGCGATCTTGAGCAGCACCGGCGTGTCGCCGGCCTTCTGCCGTACCCGCTCCCGCGCGTCGATCACGCGTCCGAGGAGATCGTCGAGCAACGCGCCTTCCTGCAAATTGCGCAGGCCCGGCGTGTTCGGCGAGGAGACGTTGACCGTGAAATAGCTCGCGACCGGCGCAAAGGTCTCGATCAGCTTGACGTAATCGCCGACGCGATCCGGCGAATCCTTGTTGGCGCCGACATTGACCCCGACGATGCCGCCATTCTGTGCGCGCGCGGCGAGCCGGCGCAGCGCGACTTCAGCGCCGTCATTGTTGAAGCCCATGCGGTTGATCACGGCCTCGTCGCGCTCGAGGCGAAACAGCCGCGGCCGCGGATTGCCGCTTTGCGGCTTCGGCGTCACCGAACCGATCTCGACGAAGCCGAAGCCGAGCCGCAACAGCGCATCCGGGACCTCGGCGCTCTTGTCGAAGCCCGCGGCCATGCCGATCGGATTGGGGAAGTTGAGCCCGAAGGCACGCACCGCGAGCTTGGGATCGTCAGGCCGCGGCTTGACCGGCGGCAGGAAGCGCAGGCCCTGGATCGCGAGGCGATGCGCATCCTCCGGATCGAGCCAACGCAGCACCGGCAGCGAAAAGGCGTCGAAGGCGCGGATCACGGGTTAAGCTCCGGAACGTCGTGGCCGCCATCGGAGCGCATGTTGAGATTCATCACCGACAGCACAGCGCCGAGATCGAGCTCGCCATAGAGGTGCGGAAACAGCTCCTCATTGCGCGAGCGCTCCCAGCGCAATGCGCTGCCGAGCGCGTCGCCGTCGACCTCGACCAGGAACAGCGCGCGCTGTCCGAAATAGTGCTTGCGCAAGGTCTCGGGAACCTGGGGCGCGGTCGAGAAATGGATGAAACCGTCGCGCGAATCGTCCGCGCTGCCCTGGTAGACACCCTGCCGTTCCGCCTCGCGCCAGGCCGAGGCCGGACAGATTTTGTAGATCTTGACCACCGCTCACGCAGCCCTGTTTGCTCTTTGAGTCTTTTGGGTTTTTTCGTCTCGTGCGGGTTCTCAAAACCCGGGCGCGACCGTAATGGCCGCCCCCTCCGAACTCAAGGCTTAGAGCCATTCCCGCTCCGATGAAATCGGAACGGGGCTTCAAATTCATGTTTTGACGCGTTTTCTTGACACGAACCGGTATCCGCTTCGCTTGAAAATGCTTCCCCCGCCACCCCTTGCGCGAAAAACGGAAAACCGGTTGATTTGAGGATAGTTTTCCTGAGTTGCGACGGGCTGGACCTTCCATGGTCAGACAGGCCAAAGCGCAGAGGATACTGACTCACGACCAGATCTGGGGAGCGCTGGATCGGCTGGCGGAGCGTGCCGGCCTGTCGCCGTCCGGCCTCGCCAAGCGGGCCGGGCTCGATCCCACCACCTTCAACAAGTCCAAGCGCGTCACCCCCGACGGGCGTGAGCGCTGGCCATCCACCGAATCGATCGCGAAAGCGCTGGCGGCGGCCGGCTCCTCGATGGACACCTTTGCCGGGTTGATCGGTGACAACGCCAGCGACGGCTGCTCGGTGCCGCTGCTCGGCCTCGCGCTGGCCGGCGCGAGCGGCGCTTTCGACGAGTCCGGCTTTCCATCCGGCAAGGGCTGGACCGAGCTTGCGCTTCCCACCGCCGAGGACAGTCGCGCTTTTGCGCTGGAGATTTCCGGCGATGCGCTTGCCCCGGCCTATCGCGACGGCGACGTCATCCTGATCTCTCCCCGCGCGCCGATCCGCAGAGGCGATCGCGTGGTGGTGAAGACCAAGACGGGCGAGGTGACGGTCGCGACGCTGAAGCGCCGCACGGCAAAGGCACTGGAATTGCAGCCCCTCGATGCATCGCAGGCCGAGCACACGTTGGCGCCGAGCGACGTCGGCTGGATCGCGCGAATCGTGTGGGCGAGCCAGTGATTGCGTCGTCGGCCACCGACGTCGCCGCGTTCGCAAAGCTCTATCCGATGAACGCGCGCCCGGTGCAGAAGGACAACCGGCGCTTCGTGCTGCGCTCGATCTGAGGCGCGAGACCCGTCGAGACCCGTAGCCTGGATGGAGCGCAGCGCAATCCGGGACTACTGGGGCTGCTCGTAAAGACCCCGGATTTCGCTTCGCTCCATCCGGGCTACGCGCCCCTCACGCGCTTCGCGCCAGCGCGCCGTCGATCATGTTCACCGCGTTCTTCACGCCGTAGACCGCAACGAAGGAGCCGAAGCGCGGGCCCTTCTCCTGGCCGAGCAGCACCTGGTAGAGCATGTTGAACCAGTCGAGCGTCACGCCTGGACGGCCGTCCTTGCCCTTCTTGACCTGGTCGAGGAACGGCTCGCGGCGGCCGATCTCGTAGACAACGTTCTGGATGTCCTCGGCCGAGGATTCCTGCGGAAGCTGCGACAGGGCATCGCGCAGATCCTGCAACGCGGCGCGCTCAACCTCGGTCGGCTCGCGGAACTGCTTCGTCGGCGCCACGAAGTCACGATAGTAGTTGATGGCATAGCCGACCATCGCATCGAGCTTCGGATGCGTCTGCGGGCTCACGCCGGGACGATAGCGACCGATGAAGCCCCAAAGCGTCTCGGCATTCTCCGCATTCGACGACGACACCAGCGTCAAGAGGAGCTGGAACGTGACGGGCATGTCGCCCTTCGGCGGATGGCCGTTGTGGATGTGCCAGACCGGATTGCCGAGCTGCTGCTTGCCATCCTGCTTCGCAAAGCCGTCGATGAACTGCTGGTAGTCGTCGACATTGCGCGGGATGACATCGAAATACAGCCGCTTGGCCGCCTTCGGCTCGCGATACATGAACAGCGACAGCGATTCCGGCGAAGCGTAGCGCAGCCATTCGTCGATGGTGAGGCCGTTGCCCTTCGACTTCGAGATCTTCTGGCCCTTCTCGTCGAGGAAAAGCTCGTAGTTGAAACCTTCGGGCGGCGTGGCGCCGAGCGCCTTGGCGATCGCGCCTGACAGCTTCACAGAGTCGATCAGATCCTTGCCGGCCATCTCGTAGTCGACACCGAGCGCGACCCAGCGCATCGCCCAGTCGGCCTTCCACTGGCACTTGACGTTGCCACCGGTGACGGGCGTCTCGACTTCCTGGTTCGTGTCCGGATCGACATAGGTCACGGTGCCCGCCGCGACGTCGCGCCGGATCATCGGAACCTGGAGCACGCCCCCCGTCGTCTTGCTGATCGGCAGGAACGGCGAATAGGTCGCGCGGCGATCGGGGCCGAGCGTCGGCAGGATGATCGCCATCACCTTGTCGTAGGCGGCGAGCATCTTCAGCAGCGTCGCGTCGAAGCGGCCGGACGTATAGTAGTCGGTCGAGCTCGCGAACTCGTAGTCGAAGCCGAAATGATCGAGGAAGGCGCGCAGACGCGCGTTGTTGTGGTGCCCGAACGACGGGTACTCGTTGGAGAACGGATCCGGCACCCGCGTCAGCGGCTTGCCGAGATGCGCGGCCAGCATCTCCTTGTTGGGGACGTTGTCGGGCACTTTCCGAAACCCGTCCATGTCGTCGGAGAAGGCGAGCAGGCGCGTCTTGATCTTGTCCTCGGTCAGCACGCGGAAGGCATGGCGCACCATCGAGGTGCGCGCGACCTCACCGAACGTGCCGATATGCGGCAGGCCGGACGGGCCGTAACCGGTCTCGAACAGCACCTCGTCCTTCGGGCTTTTCTTCAGCCGCGCGACAATGGCCTTCGCCTGCTCGAACGGCCAGGCGTTGGATTGTTCGGCGAGCGCACGCAGGTCGCTCGGGTTCGCGGCAAGATCGATGACAGACATTCAGGGGCCTCCGGGCCGCGGAAAATAGCGATTTCCGGGCAGAATGCAATTTTGTGGGGTGATCGCCGCGCTTGCTCCCTCTCCCCGTTCCTACGGGGCTGCTTCCGCGATCACGGTGAGAGTTGGACTCGCGGAGAGTCCCCCTCACCCGGAATCCAAGCTGCGCTTGAATTCCGACCTCTCCCCGCAAGCGGGGCGAGGTGAAGAGCTCAGAACGGGCTCACCGAAAAATACCGCAGCCACAGATCGGTGTAGCGGCCCTTCTCCCAGACGCGGAACAGGGCCCAGTTCAGGGCCTGGCGCAGCACGTCGTTGCCCTTGCGGACGGCGATGCCGATGCCCTCGCCGAAGAAGCGGCTCTCGACGAAGGGGCCGCCGGAGAAGGCGCAGCAATCGCCGGAATCCGTGCCGTTGATCCAGAACGCGAGCGAGATGGCGTCGCCGAAGATGAAGTCGACCTCGCCCTTGCGCAAGGCGGCGCGCATCGCGTCGTCGTTGGGATAGGGATGCAGCTCGGCGTCGGTGAACATCGCCTTGAGATACGCTTCGTGCGCGGAGCCGGTGATGACGCCGACTTTCTTGCCCTCGAGATATTCGGGCCGGATCTCCGGCATCACCGCATCCTTGCGCGAGGCGAAGCGCGCCGGCACGCGGTAATAGGGATCGGTGAAATCGACGCGGACGCGGAGCTGCGGACTCACCGCCATCGAGGCAATGATGGCATCGCCCCGGTTGGAGGAGAGCGCGTCGACCAGGGTCTCGAAACGGCGCATCTGCACCGTGCAGGTGACCTTGATCTCCTCGCACAGCGCGCGGGCGAGATCGACGTTGAAACCGGCCGGATTGCCGTCGGCGCCGGTGTAGTTGAACGGCGGATAGTCGGTCTCGGTCAGGAAGCGGATCACGGTCAGGCGCGACAGGTCGGGCCGCTCCGGCCGCCGCCGCGGGTCCCAGAAGCCGGGCACGGCCTGGGGGGCCGCTTGAGGGGCGACCTGCGGCGTGGCCTGGGGTGCCGCCGGGGGCTGCTTGGCGGGCGCCTGCGCCTTTGCGGCGGGCAGGCCTGCGAGGAGGCAAGCACCGACGACCAGCCCGGTCAGGACGCGCCGCACGGTTTTGGACGATTTTGCCTGTCGCGACGGGGCCATCGGCGGGAAATGAACGAATTTCGTTGGGATCGGAGGGCATTATAGACCATCCCGCCGGGAACGCGAGTGCCGATTGCGGGCTGGGCAAGGTCTCTCAGCCGTCATGCCCGGGCTCGTCCCGGGCATCCACGGACTTTCTCGCCCGCCCAAGAACGTGGATGGCCGGGACAAGCCCGGCCATGACGATGTGGAAGGGACTGCACCCAAACAGGGTCCTCAGAGATACCGCTTCAGATCCGCCGCGGCCTCTTCCGGCGTCCGCTTCATGTTGAACGGCGATACGAACCGCCCGTCGCGGTCCATCAGGTAGATCAGCGCGGTGTGGTCCATGGTGTAGTCGCCGTCCTTGGTCGGGACCTTCTTGGCATAGACCCGGTAGGAGGTGATCACCTTGGCGGTCTCGGCGGGGTCGCCACTGAGCCCTTCGAGGTGCGGGTCGAAGCTCGACAGATAGTCCTTCATCGTCGCCGGCGTATCGCGCTCTGGATCGACCGAGATGAAGACGGCATTGACCTTGTCGGCATCCTTGCCCATCGCGCGCAGCACCTCCGAAATCTCGAACAGCGAGGTCGGGCAAACGTCGGGGCAATGGGTGTAGCCGAAGAAGATCAATGTCGGCTTGCCCTTCAGGTTCTTGTCGGTGACGGCCTTGCCATGCTGGTCGGTGAGCTGGAACGGGCCGCCGATCGCGGCGGGCTGCGCCACCTTGCTGACCCCGCCCATCGCCCAGAACACGATCAGCAGTCCGACGACGAGGCTTGCAGCGAAGGCGGTCGCGATCACCAGCGGACGGGCGGTGGAGCTCATGAGCGGAAAACTTCCTGTCGCAGATCAGAAGCAGGCGGCAAAGCCGGTCCTGATCATTTCGAAGAACACCTGGCTGCCGTAGTGGAACCAGAGCGCCAGCGCGCCGAGCACGACCAGACCGCCGATCCCCGCGCCAGCCAACAGCAGCACGAACGGCAGCCGGTCGGCAGTGGGCGAATTGTCCTGTAGCGGTTGGGCCGGGTGCAGCGGTTGAGCCATCACAACGATCGGGGCGAAGGCCCCGGTTCCCTTGCCATTCAAAATAGGCGTTGGCCCGGGCTCGGGCAAGCGCCGCGGGTGTTCCAAGGAATACTTCCCGGAATCAGATCGCGCCGATGACGTCAGCGAAGCAGCTGGCCCCGAGCGGACTCCAGCTCTTCCGCTTGCGGGAGAGCCCGGCGCAGGGGTCGGTTGGTCGAGGCCTGCGCGTCGAGGTAGCAGGGCTTGTACATGGCCTGGAGCTGCTTGCCCCTCAGGAACAGCATGTGCGGGGTGAGGCCGCCGCGCTGGTTGATCCAGCGCTTCACCTGCGAGGGATACATCGCATAGAGCATCTGGGTCGCTTCGGGATTGGTGACGGCGCGGCCGTTGGTGCCGAAATCCCAGGCGGCGTGGAAGCCGAGGGTCGCGTGCGAGGTCACACAGATGCGGTCGCGCGGAATGGCGCCGAGGACGATGGTGCAGGCCGAGGCACAGAGGCCGTCGATGATGACGGTGTCGCCTGACTGGCGCAGGTCCTGGTATCTGTCGACGTAGGTTCCGATCCGGCCACCGCGGTCATCCGCAATCCGAACCACTGCGTGAGAAGCCCCCATGCCCGCGATCAGGAGAACCGCCGCGAGCAACCCCGTCAGAAACTTCATTGTCCCCCGCCCCAGTCGAATTCGAATCTGCGTGTCAGGTGGTGATGTGTTGCTAGCGTCCGTCGTAACCGTGGTTTTGTCTAGGCACGCCGGCTGGCTCAAAACAAATTCAAATCCAGTGTTGCGCCCGCGCTGCACCAGGCCCGACTCGGTCCCAAACCGGAACAAGTTAACGATGCCTTATGCGCCACACCCTTGATCTCAGCTGCGACCGCTGGCTTCAATCCCGGGTAACTACAGGGGGGAACCTATGGCTGAAGAGACAGACGTCATCGTCGTCGGTGCGGGACTATCGGGACTGGTGGCCGCAACCGAGATTGCCGACGCCGGCAAGCGCGTGATCGTGGTCGACCAGGAGGGTGAGCAGTCGCTCGGCGGCCAGGCATTCTGGTCGTTCGGCGGCCTGTTCCTGGTCAACTCTCCCGAGCAGCGCCGGCTCGGCATCAAGGACTCCTTCGACCTCGCCATGCAGGACTGGCTCGGCACCGCCGGCTTTGACCGCGACGAGGATTTCTGGCCGCGCCAGTGGGCCGAGGCCTATGTGGCGTTTGCGGCGGGCGAGAAACGCGACTGGCTGCGCGCGATGGGGCATCGCATCTTCCCGGTGGTCGGCTGGGCCGAGCGCGGCGGCTATGACGCGATGGGCCACGGCAATTCGGTGCCGCGCTTCCACGTCACCTGGGGAACCGGCCCCGGCATCGTCGAGCCGTTCGAGCGCCGCGCGCGCGAGGCCATGAAGAGCGGCCGGCTGACCTTCAGGTTCCGCCATCGCGTCGACGCGCTCTCCATCACCAACGGCACGGTGGACGGCATCAGCGGCGCCGTGCTCGCCCCTGACAATGTCGAGCGTGGCAAGAGCTCGTCGCGCAACGTGGTCGGCGAGTTCGCGCTGGAGGCGCCGGCCGTGATCGTGGCGTCCGGCGGCATCGGCGGCAATCACGAGCTGGTGCGGCAGAACTGGCCGAAGCGGCTTGGCGAGCCGCCGAAGTTCATGATCTCCGGCGTGCCCGAGCATGTCGACGGCCGCATGATCGGCATCACCGAGAAATCGGGCGCGCGGCTGATCAACCGCGACCGCATGTGGCATTATGTCGAAGGCATCCAGAACTGGAATCCGATCTGGCCGCGCCACGGCATCCGCATCCTGCCCGGCCCGTCCTCGATGTGGTTCGACGCAACAGGCACGCGGCTGCCGGCGCCGCTGTTTCCCGGCTCCGACACGCTCGGCCAGCTCCAGTACATCATGTCCACCGGCTATGATTATTCCTGGTTCATCCTGACCCAGAGCATCATCAAGAAGGAATTTGCGCTGTCGGGCTCGGAGCAGAATCCTGATCTGACCGGCAAGAGCTGGCGGATGACCCTGCGCCGCGCCACCAACAAAGGCGCGCCGGCGCCGGTGGAGGCATTCAAAAGCCATGGTGTCGACTTCATCGTACGCGACAAGATCGAGGATCTCGTCGCGGCCATGAACAAGCTCGCCGGCAGCGACCTCCTCAAGCTCGAGCACGTCAGGATGCAGATCGAGGCGCGCGACCGCGAGATCGCCAATCCCTACGTCAAGGATGCGCAGGTGATGAACATCCACAATGCGCGGCGCTATATCGGCGACAAGCTGATCCGCACCGCCTCTCCGCACCGCATCCTCGATCCCGCGCAGGGACCGCTGATCGCGGTCAAGCTCAACATCCTCACCCGCAAGACGCTCGGCGGCTTCGAGACCGATCTCGACTCGCGCGTGTTCGGCAGCGAGGGCAGCGTCATTCCCGGCCTCTATGCGGTCGGCGAAGCCGCCGGCTTCGGCGGCGGCGGCGTGCACGGCTATCGCTCGCTGGAAGGCACCTTCCTCGGCGGCTGCCTGTTCTCGGGCCGCAATGCCGGCCGCGCCGCGGCGAAGGCCGTGGGCTAGATCATGCGGAAGTGGACGCAGATCGGGGTGCTTCTTGCGGCATCGGCCGCAGCTTCTGCTGCATCCGCCGAGACAATCGACGTCAACGGCGGGAAGCGATCCTACACCGCGCAACTGCCGGCAAAGCGGCTGGTGCCGCTCGTGGTCGTGTTGCACGGCAAGACCCAGCGCGGCGCCGACATGGTCGCGCGAACGGCGTGGCCGCAGGTCGCGAAGCGCGAAGGTTTTGCCGTGGTCTTTCCCGATGGCCTCAACCATGCCTGGGCCGATGCGCGGACGAAGGCGGGACCGGCGCTGCGTGGCCCGCCCGAGGGCACCGACGACGTCGCCTTCATCGCAAAGCTGGTCGAGACGCTGGTGACGAACGGCACGGCAGACCCGAAGCGTGTCTATGTCGCCGGCATCTCCAATGGCGGCGCCATGGCGATGACGCTGGTTTGCGCGCGCGCCGATCTGTTTGCGGCGGGCGCGAGCGTGATCATGAATCTCACGGATGAGGCCGCAGTCACCTGCCATCCATCGCGGCCGTTGCCGATGCTGCTCATCAACGGCACGGCCGATCCGCTGGTCCCCTACGAGGGCGGACGCGGATCGAGCTATTATGCCGCAGACGGGTTCTGGTCCACCGAAGAGACGCTGGCCTTCTGGCGCAAGCTCAATGGCTGCGAGACCGACGACGCCGAGGTGACCGATTTGCCCGAGAAGGCACCCGCGGATCAGTCTACGGTCACACGGATCTCCTCACGCTGTCCCAAAGGGCACGACGTCGTGCTCTATCGCATCAACCATGGCGGCCACCGCATGCCCGGCTTCGCTCCGGATGCCCGCTTCCCGAAGGTTGCAACCAGCCTGCTCGGGCCGCAGAACCGCGACATCGACGGCGCCGAGACGATCTGGTCGTTTTTCAGTCAGTTTCCGTGAACGACGCTTGCGTCAGCGGGCAACGCAAGCGTGCCTGGCAACGCATGCGTGCCCGGCAACGCATGCGTGCCCGGGGTGGCATACAGTAGAGCGCTGGGTTAGACAGGGCCGCCATTCCCACCAGGAGATCCCCCAATGAGCATCCAGCGTTTCGAAACCGGCCCTCGCATGAGCCAGGTCGTCGTGCACGGCAACACCGTCTATCTCGCCGGCGTCGTCGCCAACAAGGCCGCCGGTGAAAGCGTCACGAAGCAGACCCAGGACATCCTGGCGACCATCGACAGCCATCTCGCCAAGGCCGGCACCGACAAGTCGAAGCTGCTCTCGGCCACGATCTACATCACCGACATGAAGACCTTTGCCGAGATGAACGCGGTGTGGGACGCCTGGGTCTCGCCCGGCAACACCCCGGCTCGCGCCACCGTCGAAGCCAAGCTCGCGGCGGCTCAGTACACCGTCGAGATCATGGTCACCGCGGCGAAGTAAATTCGCGCTGACATTGTTGCGAACGTCCGAAGCGCGATGAGAGCATCATCGCGCTTCTTTTCTGCGCACGCATGACCTCCGAGGTAATCGATCTGCGCGTGCGAACCTTCGATAGTCGAGACAGCCGAACACGGCGCAATCGAAGGAGAGCACCATGACCGACCCCGTCACCATCGCCCGCCGCTACATCGAGCTCTGGAACGAACGCGCCGCAGGCCGCCGTCGCGAACTGCTCAGCGAAAACTGGACGGCGGATGCGAGCTATGTCGATCCCCTGATGAAGGGCGACGGCCGGGACGGCATCGACGCGCTGATCGCGGGCGTGCAGCAGCGTTTCCCCGACTTCAAGTTCACGCTGATCGGCGAGCCCAACGGCTACGGCGAGCATGTCCGCTTTTCGTGGGGCCTCGGTCCCGACGGTGTCGACAGCCCGATCAAGGGGACGGATTTCGCCGTACTGAAGGACGGGCGCATCAGGAGCATCACGGGATTTCTGGACCAGGTGCCCGCGGGCGCGTGACGTCTCTTACCCGTTGCTGTGCCCTCTCCCCTTGCGGGAGAGGGCATCTCCGCTCGTAGACGCAGGCTCACTGGGGTGAGGGGTATCTCTCCACGCGAGAATCTTGAGAGTTGAGTTCGCTGAGGCATACCTCTCATCCGGCGCCATAGCCGAAGCTTCGCTTCGGCGTTCCTAAGAACGGCGGCCGAAGGCCGTCTATGCCACCTTCTCCCACAAGGGGAGAAGGAAGAAAGCAGCGCGCATCGACTGCAATCAAGCCAACCGATACGCAGCCTTCGCGTTCACCCCGAACGCTTTTTCCCGCACCTGCGGCCCAAGCTTCGTCAGGCACGCGTCCAGCGCCCCCTTGATCTCGCCGTAACTCCCAGCAAGCAGACACACCGGCCAGTCCGAGCCGAAGATCAGGCGATCCTCGCCAAAACATGTTGCGGCATGTTCGACGAACGGAAACAGCCGCTCGGCGTGCCAGTCACTCCACACCGCTTCCGTCGCGAGGCCCGAAATCTTGCACCAGACATTACTACAGGCCGCGAGAGCCGCGATGCGATCGGCCCATTCGGCGCTTCCGCCATCGGCGATCGGCGGTTTTGCGGCGTGGTCGAGCACGAAACGCCCTTGCGGAAAGGCCTGCGCGGTTGCAATCGCGGCGGGCAATTCGCGGGTGCGGACGAGGAAATCGTAGGCGAGATTGCGGGCGAATGTTGCGGTGAGGCCGCGTTGAACGTCCTCGCGCAGCAACCAGTCCGGATCGGCCTCGTCATGCACCTGGTGACGAATGCCGACCAGCCTGTCGCCGCCGGGCGAAGCCCGCAGGCGGTCGAGCGTATCGCCAAGCGCACCGTCCGTCAGATCGGCCCAGCCGACAACGCCAATCACCGAGGGCGCCGCATGCGCGACCCGCAAGAATTCCTCGGTCTC
The DNA here is from genome assembly GCF_029953005.1 of Bradyrhizobium sp. Mp27. Lineage (NCBI taxonomy): Bacteria > Pseudomonadati > Pseudomonadota > Alphaproteobacteria > Hyphomicrobiales > Nitrobacteraceae > Bradyrhizobium > Bradyrhizobium sp. Mp27. The sequence continues at coordinate 19,869 of NZ_JASAUS010000003.1, forward strand.
CTCCAGCGCGGAGCGGCACTGAACCAATATGCTCGCGTCGATGCCATTTGCTTTCAACAGCGGCGCGAGATCGGCGGGGCCGAAGGCACGGCGGATCGAGGCCAATTCCGGCGCGTCCATCCAGGGATAGTCGGCGCGCGACGGATCCCAGAAATGCTGATGACCGTCGATGATCATGCCCTCACGCTCCGCCCGGCAACGGCGCGCGTGCGTCGACGAGCTTGCGCGCACGCAGCTCCTGCCAGAAGGCTTGTGGCACCGCCTTCTCCGACATCGCGATGTTGTCGGACACTTCCGCGGCGTTGCGCGCGCCCAGCACGGCAATTGTGACCGCCGGATGGGCCATGCAGAACTGGAGCGCGGCGGCCTTCAGCTCGGTCCCGTGCTTGCGGCAGAGCTCGTCGAGCTCGAGCGCACGCGCGATCAGCGCCGCGTCGGCGTCCTGATAGTTGAACTTCGCGCCAGGATGCGGATTGGCCAGAATGCCGCTGTTGTAGATGCCGCCGAGCAGGATGCCGATGTTCTTCTCGCGGCAGACCGGAAGCAGCGCATCCAGCGCGCCCTGGTCGAGCAGCGTGTAGCGGCCCGCGAGCAGGAAGCAGTCAACCGGAACGGCCTGGGCAAAACGGACCAACATTTCCGACTGGTTCATGCCGGCACCGATCGCCTTGACCGTGCCGTCGGCGCGCAGGCGCTGGAGCGCGCGGAAGGCGCCGGCCACGGCGTCGTCATAGTGATCGTCGGGATCATGCACGAGCAGGACATCGATACGGTCGAGCCCAAGGCGCGTCAGGCTCTCCTCCACCGAACGCATCACGCCGTCATGGGAGAAGTCGAACACCGGCCGCTCGCGCGACGTGCCCTTGTAGTGCGCGTCCTCGGCGGCCGCGCCATCCGGCGCGCGCAGCAGACGACCGACCTTGGTCGAGATGACGTAGGAGTCGCGCGGCTGCTGCCGCAGGAAAGCGCCGATCCGCCGTTCGGCGAGGCCAAAGCCGTAGAGCGGCGCGGTATCGTAGAAGCGGATGCCGGCCGACCAGGCGCGCTCGATCGTGGCGAGCGCATCGGTATCGCTGACGGCGGTGAACAATCCGCCGAGCGGGGCCGAACCTAGACCGATTGAGGTGACGTCGAGGGAGCCGAGCCGCGATCGTTTCATTCCCATTGCCTTCCAAAAGTCTGCCTCTTAACCGTCCAAATCATCTCTCCCGCTTACGGAAACCGCAAGCGGGAGAGGATCGCAGGAGCACGGGGCTGGCGGCGCTCCTACTTCAACATCTGCGCAACGTTGTCTTTGGTCACGAGATCGAGGCCGGTATAGACGATCTCGGGCACCTTCTCGCCCTTCTTGATGGCGAGCAGCGTATCCATCGCCTTCTCGCCCATCTCGAACGGACGCTGGCCGACCAGCGCATTGGCGTAACCGTCGCGCAGCAGTTCGAGCTGCATCTTCAGCGTATCGGCGACAACCAGCGTGAACTTGCCGGAGTCGATGTCCTTCTTGTTCCTGGAGGCGAAGGCCTTGAAGCCTTCGGGGGCGAACATCGGCCAGCCGCCGATGGGAACGATCGAGGCGAGGTCGGGCGTGGCGGTGCGCATGTCCGTCATCTGCTGGACCGCCAGCGCCGGATCGTCGTTGCAGAAGGTCGGCGAGCCCGCGACCTCGGTCCATTTCGAGCCCTTCAGCGCCTCGCGGACGCCGTCGACGCGTTCGGCGAGATTCTTGGCGCCCGGACCGCCCGAGACCATCGCGTATTTGCCGCCATCGGGCCGCAGCTTCAAGAGCTCCTTGCCGAGCGCGACGCCGAACTCCTTGTTGTTGGTGCCGATATAGGCGATCCGCTTGGAACCAGGCGCATCGGCATCGAAGGTGATGACGGGGATGCCGGCCGCGGTCGCCGCCTCGATCGACTTGGTCATGGCCGCAACGTCGGCGACCGAGATGGCGAGGCCGTCGACCTTCTGGGTGACGAAGTCCTGGATGATCTGCGCCTGCGTCGCCGGCTCATGCTCCACCGGCCCCTTGTAGATGCACTCGATGTTACCGAGCTCCTTGGCACGCTTCAGGCAGCCGTCGCGCGCGAAGTCGAAGAACGGATTGTTCATCGCCTTGGGCACGATCACGAAACGGTAGTTCGCGGCAAGCGCCGGCGTCGCCATCATCGCGACGGCGATGCCGGCAAGAAGAAGTTTCCTCATTGTTTCCTCCACCCTTCTCTGGCGCCCATCCTCTTAGGATCGTCCGGGGAGCGGACAGGCGACATTTTCGTTGCCCTCCCGGAACGACGTCATTTCAGATTATCCGCGAGCGGATGCGGTCGACCAGCACGGCCAGGATGATGATCACGCCGACCAGCGTCTGCTGCCAGTAGGAGCTGACCTGTGCCAGCACGAGGCCGTTGCGGATCACTTCCAGCAGCACGCAGCCGACGATGGCCCCCAACGGACCGCCGATGCCGCCGGCGAGGTTGGCACCGCCGATGACGGCCGCCGCGATCACGTTGAGCTCGTAGGACGTCGCCATGTTGGCGGGCGCGGATCCGAGCCAGCCGGAGATGATGACGCCCTGGAGCCCTGCAGCAAGCGCGCAGATTACATAGACCTCGATCTTCACCCGCACGACCGGTATGCCCGTGAGTTCGGCGGCCTTCTCGTTGCCTCCGAGCGCGAACACGTGGCGGCCGAACGAGCTGTGGTGCAGGACCACGGCCATCGCCAGCGCGAGGATCACGAGGTAGATGAAGGGCACCGGCACGCCGAGCACGTCGCCCGAGGTGAGCGCGTAGAAGTAATCAGCGTCCGGCCCGCCAGGAAAACTGCCGCGGCCGTTGGAGACGACATAGCCGAGCCCACGCACGATCGAGAGCATGCCGAGCGTCGTGACGAAGGGCGACAGGCCGAGCACGGCGATACAGAAACCGTTGACGAGGCCCGCGATCAGCGCGACGCCGAGCCCCGCGAGGATCGAGATCAGCAGGATCAGACCCGGCACGTTGGCCAGCACGGTCTTGCCGTCAGCGGCCATATGCACGAACAGCGAGCCTGCGGGCGAGCCGGGCGCCGACAGCTCGGTCATGACCATCGAGGTGATCATGGCGGAGAAGCACATCATCGAGCCGACCGACAGATCGATACCGCCGGTGATGATCACGAAGGTGACGCCGAGGGTGGCGATGGCGATGAAGGAGAAATTCTTCGCCACGTTCTGCATGTTGCCTTCGGTGAAGAAATAGGGGCTGGCGAAATGCATCACCACCAGCAGCATCGCCAGCGCGAGCAGGACATAGCCGGTCTGGGAGGCGAAGATGCCGCGCTGCCACCATCTGATCCGGCCGACATTGGTGAAGCTGATCGGAGATTCCAAGGGCATGGCCATCACGCCGCCTCCTTCGCGCCGGTGATCAGGGCGGTGACTTCCTCGGGCGACGTCTGGTGGATCGGCTTGTCGGCCCGCTTTTCGCCGCGGCGCATGACGATCACGCGGTCGCACACCGAGAACACGTCGGGCATGCGGTGCGAGATCAGCATGACGGCGACGCCCTGCTCCTTCAGCCGGTGGATCAGGCCGAGCACCTGCTCGACCTGGCGCACCGAGATCGCGGCGGTCGGCTCGTCCATCATGACCAGCCGCGCGTTGGAGAGGCGCGTCCGCGCGATCGCAACCGCCTGGCGCTGGCCGCCAGACATCTGCTTGACGAGATCGTCGGGGCGCGTCTCCGAGCGCAATTCGCCGAACAGCTCCAGCGCACGCGCCGCCATCGCCTTGTGGTCGAGCAATGCGAGCGGACCGAACCTGCGCTTCAGCTCGCGGCCGAGGAAGACGTTGGCAGCAGCCGTCAGATTGTCGGCAAGCGCGAGGTCCTGGTAGACGACCTCGATGCCGACGCCGCGGGCATCGACGGGCCGGTTGAAATGGACCGCGTTGCCGGCAAAACGGATCTCGCCATGGCTGGGACGGAAATTGCCGGCGATGATCTTGACCAGCGTGGATTTGCCCGCGCCGTTGTCGCCCATCAGGCCTACGACCTCGCCAGGCTGGACCTGCAGGTCGACGCCGTGTAGCGCGCGGATTGCGCCGAACTCCTTGCCGATGCCGGTCAGCTCGAGGACCGGTGTCGCTTCAGCCTTTGTCATCAGCGGCCTTCCTCAGACGTAACGGTTGACCAGGGATTCCAGATATTCCTGCCGTCCCGAGCGCGGCCGCGGGTCGAAGCCGGGGCTGAGCGCACGGTCGGCAAGTTCGGCGAGCGAGCGCTGGCCGCCGAGAATGGCCCGGCCTTCGGGTGCCGCCCATCCCTCGTAGCGCTGCGCGAGCGGTGCGGTGAGTGCGCCGGCATCGAGCATGTCGGCGGCGGCGAGGAATGCGCGCGCGCAGGCATCCATCGAGCCGACATGGGCATGGATCAGATCGTCGGGGTCGATCGACTGCCGCCTGATCTTGGCGTCGAAATTGAGCCCGCCCGAGGTGAAGCCGCCGCGATTCAGGATCTCGTGGAACACCATTGCCAGCTCCGGCACGTTCATCGCGAACTGGTCGGTGTCCCAGCCGAGCAGATCGTCGCCGCGATTGACGTCGAGCGAGCCGAAGATTCCGAGCGCCTCGGCGAGCGCGACCTCGTGATGAAAGGAGTGGCCGGCGAGGATGGCGTGGTTCTGCTCGATGTTGAGCTTGACGTCGTTCAGGAGATCGTAGCGTTCCAGGAAGCCGTAGCAGGTGGCGACGTCGAAATCATATTGATGCTTGGTCGGTTCCTTCGGCTTCGGCTCGATCAGGATCGGGCCCTTGAAGCCGATCTTGTGCTTGTGCTCGACGACCAGCGAGATGAAGCGGCCGAGCTGGTCGAGCTCGCGCTTGAGATCGGTGTTGAGCAGCGTCTCGTAGCCCTCGCGGCCGCCCCACAGCACGTAGTTCTGGCCGCCGAGCCGGTGCGTCACCTCCAGCGCGGCGCGAACCTGGCCGGCGGCATAGGTGAAAATCTCGGGGTCCGGATTGGTCGCGGCACCCGCCATGTAGCGGCGATGCGTGAACAAATTGGCGGTGCCCCAGAGCAAGCGGACTTTTGCGGAGGCCATCTTCGCTTCGAACAGATCGGCGATCGCGTTGAGATTGGCGACGGACTCGCTGAGCGAAGTGCCTTCCGGCGCCGCATCGACGTCGTGAAAGGTGAAGAAGGGCACGTCCAGCAGGCGGAACAGCTCGAAGGCGACGTCGGCCTTGGCGCGTGCCTGCGCCATCGCATCAGCACCTTGATGCCAGGGGCGCAGAAAGGTCTCGCCGCCGAAGGGATCGCCGCCCGGCCAGCAGAACGAATGCCAGTAGCAGACCGCAAAGCGCAAATGATCCTCGAGCCTGCGGCCATGCACGAGGCGGTCCTTGTCGTACCAGCGGAAGGCGGGCGTGTTTCCCGCATCCTTGCCGCCGAAGGCGACAGGGGCGCTTGCATCGAAGAATTTGGCTGATGCGTTCACTTAAGGCTCTCCTTCAACGCAGGATAAAGTTCGCGCCACCGCCGATAGGCCTCGTCATAGGCCGCAGCGACGGATGCGCGGGGCGCAAAGCTCGCGAGCCGCCGCGGGCGCTTGCACACTTCCGCGGGATCTTCGCCGGTGGCGGCGAGCCGGCCGAGCCGTGCGGCGCCGAGCGCCGCCCCGACCTCGCCCTCCTCGACGCGGTGGACGGGAATGCCGAGCACATCGGCGCAGATCTGCGCCCACAGGGGCGAGCGCGAACCGCCGCCGACGAGATCGACCTGCACGATCGGCCCGCTGGCCACGCTCAGCGCCGCGAGGTTGTCGCGCGCGGCGAAGGCGACGCCTTCCAGCACGGCCTGCACGATCTGGCTGCGCCCGGTCGCACCGCGCAAGCCGACGAAGGCGCCGCTGGCGGCGGCATCGTTGTGCGGCGTGCGCTCGCCGTCGAGATAGGGCAGGAATTTTATGGAGCTCGGTCCGTCGACACGCTCGCCGAGCGGCGCCAGGAGCGCGGCGGCCGGCGTCTCCATCACGCCCGCGAGCCAGGCCAGCGAAGCCGCGGCCGACAGCATCACGCCCATCTGATGCCAGAGGCCGGGCAGCGCATGGCAGAACGCATGCACGGCCGACGCCGGCGCCGGTGCAAACCGGTCGGTGACGCGGAACAACACGCCGGATGTGCCGAGCGACAGGAATGCATCGCCCGGCGCGATCGCGCCGAGCCCGATGGCGCTCGCGGCATTGTCGCCGGCACCGCCGGCGATCACGACATCATTGGCCATGCCCCAGCGCCGCGCGAATGCCGGCGCGAGCACTGCACTGACCTTGCTGCCCTCGACGAGGCGCGGCATGTGGTGGAGATCGAGCCCGACGGCATGCAGCAGCAGCGCCGACCAGCGGCGCAGACCGACGTCGAGCCACAGCGTGCCCGCGGCGTCGGACATGTCCTCGACCATCTCGCCGGTGAGGCGATAACGCACATAGGCCTTCGGCAGCAACACCTTCGCCACGCGCTCGAAGATCTGCGGCTCGTGCCGCGCGACCCAGAGCAGCTTTGGCGCGGTGAAGCCGGGCATCGCCAGATTGCCGGCGATCGTGTGCAGCGACGGGCAGCGCCGCTCGAGCGCGACGCATTCGGCGTGCGAACGGCCGTCGTTCCACAGAATAGCGGGGCGCAGCGGCCGTCCATCCTCGTCCAGCAGCGTCGCACCATGCATTTGGCCGGACAGCCCGATGCCGCGCACCTGCGCGACCTCGCGCGGATGGCGGGCGGCGAGATCGTCGACGGCGCCAACCGCCGCGTCGACCCAGGCGTCGGGATCCTGCTCGGACCACAGCGGCGCGGGATGCGACAGCGCAAGCTCGCGCGCGGCCGTCGCGACAATCGCGCCGGTTTCGCTCACGAGCACCGCTTTCACACCGGATGTGCCGATGTCGATACCGAGATACACGCTGTCCTCCCTTTCGCCTGTTGCGGTGCGCGATCTCAGAGTCGCCCTTCCCGCAACGGACCGTTTCGAAATCCACCCGCCCCTAGGGCAAATTGTCCCGCATCACGATGTCGATCCTGATCTTCTCCTGTTCGCGCAAGATCGGCTCGCCGCGCGCAAGCGCGAGCAACACGCGCACGGCGGCGCGCGCTTCATGCCCGGGGTTCTGCGAGATCGCGGCATCCATCATGCCCTGCAACAGCAGCCGGCGCGTCAGTGCGGTGACGTCGTGTCCGACGAACACCACCTGCTTGCCGCGGCCGGCATCGCTCAACGCTTTGGCGACGCCTTGCGTGCCGGCGCCGACGTTATAAAGGCCGACAATGTCAGCATGCCTGCCGAGCAGCTGCGCCAGAACCTGTTCCGAACGGCCGTCTTCGTCGCGCCCTTCCAGCACCGGCAGCACGCTGAGATCGGGGAATTCCGACGCCATCACCTGGCTGAAGCCGAAGATGCGTTCGGAATGGTCGCGCAGGCCCTGCGAGCCCGCGACGATCGCGACCCTGCCGGACTGTTGGCCGACCAGCCGACCGACCAGCGCGCCGGCGGTGCGTCCCGCCGCGATGTTGTCGATGCCGACATAATGGTGGCGACGCGAGGACGGCACGTCCGAGACCAGCGTCACGACCCTGGTCCCGGCGTCGACGAGATCGTTGATCGCGGCGCGGACCCCGGGATGGTCCAGCGCCACCACGGCGACGCCGTCGTAATCGCCGGACAGCGTCTCCAGCGAGGCCGCGAGCACGGACGGGTCGAACACATCCGTGGCGACCACCTCGACGCCGAGACGGCGGGCTGAGAGCCAGGCCGACATCTCGCCGAGATAGGCCTCGATCTGCTGCATGAAGGGGTTCGGCCCCGCCGGCATGACGAAGGCAAAGCGGCGGGCACGGCTGCGGGCGAGCTCGGCGGCGGCGACGTGCGGCTGGAAGGCGTTGCGCTCGATCGCCGCCTTGACGCGCCGGACCGTATCCGGCCGCACGCCCGGGCGGTTGTGCAGGACGCGGTCGACGGTCGCGAGGCTGACGCCCGCCTCGCGGGCGATGTCCTTCAGCGTCAGCGCGGTCGCGGTGAGAGTATCGGCCATGGCTGAAGGTTATCGAGGTGTTTTGAGGTGCGCAACTCATTTTGAGGCGCACGACGATGTTTTCGGGTCCGGGTCACACCGCGCGGCCTCAGCCGCCCAAAAGGTCGCGCGTCAGGAACAGGCTGTTGGGATCCTCGACATAGCCCTCGAACGGGCCGCAGAGCACAAAACCGTGCGCCTGGTAGAGCGCATGCGCGGGCTTAAATAATCCCAGGAGCCGGTCTCGAGGCTGAGCCGCTTCAAGCCACGCGCGCGGGCCTCAGCGATGATGTGGCGGAGCATCCGGCCGCCGAAGCCGCGCCTCCGCGTGGTTTGCAGCGTGTGCATCGACCTCACCTCGCCATGGTCGGCCGAGAGCATCTTCAGCGCGCCGGTGGCGACCAGCGTCTCGCCGTCCCAGCCGGTCCAGAACGCGACGTCGCTCGCGCGTAGCCCAGCGAGATCCAGCGCATGGGCGCTGCCCGGCGCGGTCTGCGCCCGCGCAGCCGCGACGTGATGGTCGAGCATCGCAATGACGCGGGGATCAAAGGTGTCGCCAGTGCGGACCTGCATCGTCACGGCCTCACCCCACTTGAAAGCCGCTTCTGCATGAGAACCATATCGAGCCAGCGGCCAAACTTGCAGCCGACCTCTGGCATGCGGCCAACCTCGGCAAAGCCGAACGACGCGTGCAGCCCGGTCGAGGCGGAATTCGAGGCCTCGATCGCGGCGACCATCGTGTGCTTGTTGAGCGCGATAGCGCGCTCGATCAGCGCGGCCATCAGGCTGCGGCCGACGCCGAGCCGATGATGTTGCTCGCCGACATAGACCGAATTCTCGACCGTGTGGCGATAGCCGGGCCAGGGGCGGAAATCGCCGAATGATGCGAAGCCTACGACGTCCCTGCCCTTCATTGCGACCAGCACGGGATAGCCGGCCGCTTGCCGTGCGCGCATCCACTCGCGCCGCGAATCCAGATCGGCCGGTCCGTCGGTCCACACCGCCGTGGTGTTGATCGCGGCGAAATTGTAGATGGCCAGAATATCTTCGGCATCCTCCAGCGTGGCGTCCCGCACGATCAGCGACATCACATTTTCCCGTACGATGTGCCGCGCCGCGTGATGATGACGTAGCGCGCATCCTGTTTGGTTTCGTTCTCGAAGGCCACCGCCCGCATCACGTCGAAGTCGAGACAATCGCCGTCGCGCAGCCGCACGGTCTTGGCGTCGATATGCACGCAGACCGCCCCCTCCAGCATCAGCAGCTGCTGGGTGAACGCGTTGCGGCCCCAGGGGCTGTAGGAGACACGCGCGCCGGCCGGCAGATCGACGACGATGATCTCGATGCCGCTCGCCGCATCCGGCGGCGAGGAGTGCCGCCGACGGTAACCGCTGTCGGGATCGCGCCAAAGCGGCTGGTCGGCAAGCCGCATCAGCCGCTCCGGCGGCTTCTCCGCGAGCGCGACGACATCGCTGAGGGTGACATCGAGCGCCGCGCAGAGCTTGTTGAGCAGCGCAGCGGTGGCGCTGCTCTGCGCCCGCTCCACCCGCCCGATCATGGCCCGGCTGACACCGGAGCGCGTCGCGAGTTCGTTCAACGTCATGCCCGCCTGCGTCCTCAACGTCTTCAAGCGACGACCGATCGCACGGTCGAGTTTCTGCTGGTCCATCTCTTTGCAGGTCCTGGTCTTCATCCGAACATTGCCCGACACGAGGACCGCACCCATCAGGGCGAGCGGAGCTTAGGCCGGGCGGGGCGCGCGTGCCGGGAGCGAGGAGCTAATATATTAGAATCTTTGCGCGGCAAATTCTCCGGCGCCTTGCCACAGGCGCCGGGAAATGGCGGGTTCGACCGGGCTTCCCGTGGAAATTCGCTAGACAAGAAAATCCGGCGCCGCGCCATGGGCTTGCGGGATCAAGGATCCAGGCGCGAGGTGAAGCGTCATCGCATGATGATCCGCATCGGTCAGTGTCAAAATACCGGTCTGAGCGTCAAATGCCGCGTTCACCTTGGTGTCGAAGCCATCCAGCACCAACGTTGTGCCTGGCGTATAGTTTGAGATGACGCCGGATGTTTGTTTGGCATCGGGTCCGAAGACAAATGAGTCCGCACCCGTCAGAACGACATTGCTGCTTAGATTGCCAGTGACCACCAATGTCCCGTTGTTGACGTTGACAGCGCCAGTCCCGCTTAAATTATCGACCTTGAGCATGCCACTATCCAGGACAGTGCCGTTGTTGACGAGGTTGCCCGAAACATCCACCTCACTGCCGGTGTGCACATTGACGATGCCGCCATTGGTCAATCCATTCTTGAAGGCGATCGTGCCGGCCTGATCGGCGGTGATCGTTCCAACGGCGTTGAAAACGGCGTCGTCGAAATCGAGCGAGCCGTGCACGGCTTCGATCAGGCCACTGCTGGTGACGGAATTGCCGGTGTTCACCGCAAGCGGCTGGGACCCGTTCGCCTCGAGCGTGCCGGAGAAGCCGATATCCAAAGTGAGGCTGTGATCTCCGTTTCCGATGGTGCCGGCGCCGTCGATCGTGCCGCCTTCAAGGTCGAGCGTGTGATGCCCACCGCTGTTCAGGATCGAGGAGCCCGGATCGAGCTTGATCTCGCCATTGCCGATGACCGTGGTGTCGCCGGTCAGGATGGCTTTCGCGAAATTGAAGAACTCGATCTTGCCGCCATTGTTCAGCGTGCCGCTGACATTCAGAGCGCTGGCGGCACTGTCGTCAAACACGGCGCCAGCCTTGAGTGTCACGTTGTTGAAGCTGTTGGCGCTGCCCGCAACGGATTCGATGAGTCCGCCTGATATCGCATCCAGCGACGTCCCGTCCAGATGCACGTTGTCGAAGGTGATGGTGCCGCCATTGGCGACGATCGCACCGAGGGAACCGCCGGCGATCGTATCGTTCACGAACGCGAGCATCGCCTGGGCTTCGCTCAGTGAACCGAGATTGTTGATCGTGCTGTTGCTGATCACACCAGCGCTGCCGGTCTCGTGCAAATTGCCGGTCACGCTGATATTGATCGTGGCCCGGTCAATCGACGTGAAGCCGGTCGAGCCGGTGACCGTCAGAACGCCACCGCCGCCGCTGGTGTCATTCACGTCAGTGACCGTGATCGCGACGTTCTTTGTCGCGATCTCTGTCCCGTCGCTGACCGCGACGGTGACGTCATAGACGTTGTCGTGGTTCGCGTCTTTCGGCGCCTCGAAGTCGGGCGCGGACTTGAACGTCACATCGCCCGTCGCCGACACGTCGAACAGAGCCGCGTCAGTGCCGGACAGCGAATAGGTCAGCGCGGGACTGTCCACATCGGTCGCCGCGACGTGGTAGGCGACGCCAGAGCCATTCTCCGCGAAGCTTGCCGTCGTGCCCGAGCTGATCACGGGCGCATCATCGATTCCCGTCAGCGTCACGGTGATGCCCTGTGTCCCGTAGAAGCCGTCGAGGACCAAGATGAAGATGTCGGTATGGGTCTGTCCGGCCGCGAGCGGAGCGATGTTGGCATGAGAGACATCATAGCTCCACGTCACCTTGCCATCGGCAACGTCGATGGTGGCCGTGAGTGTGCCGAGATTGCCGTCTTGCGGTGCCACCGCGACCGTGTGGGCACCGGCAAAGAAACCCGCCTGCGATGTCGAAACATGGGCAGCGCCATTGTCCGTCAGCTTCGCTGCGGTGAAGGAAGGCGTAGTAAGATCTCTTACAAAGATGTCGTAGGTATGGTTGGTATCGCCCGGCACCAGAATGCTGGATAAAGACTCGAATGCCACCTTGGTGCCATCAGGCGAGAACACGGGAAGCCGGCTGCCGCCTCCGAATTCCCACGGCCTGCCCCCATTGGTCGAGACGGCCGTGATGGCACCTGTGGCCAGGTCCTTCACATAGACGACCTGATCGGCATTGACACCCGGCACGAGATTGGTGGCACTGGAATAGAACGCAATCTTGGTGCCATCAGGCGAGAACACGGGTTTCTGGGCTTCGCCGTTGTTCTGCGGGACTCCGTCGGCATCGGTCGATACCAGCGTGACCGCGCCTGTCGTCAGATCCTTAATGACGATGTTGCCGATTAGGTTGTTGGAACTACCCGGCACAAGATTGTCGGCAAAGGTATAGAACGCCACCTTGGTGCCATCTGGCGAGAACACCGGGTCGAAGCTGCCGCGATCCCCACGAGCGCCGCTGGCGCTCTCCGACACCAGTGTGGTGGCCCCGGTGGAAAGGTCCTTGATGTAGATCTCTGGTGTCGCCGCGCACTGTGGCCGACCCGAACACGATTTTGGTGCCATCGGGCGAGAACGAGGGGGGAAGGTAAAGCCATTCTCAAGCCCGCCGCCGCCGGGTCCTCCGTTGTATGGACTGGGCGCTATGAGCGTTATCGCGCCAGTGGTCAGGTCCTTCACGAAGATGTCGCGCACGTGGTCGGTATCATCAGGCACGAGATTGTCGGCATCGGAATAGAACGCAACCTTGGTGCCATCAGGCGAGAATATCGGGTTGGTGGTCGATAAGCCGTCCGCCTGCTCCCCACTGGCACTCGTCGATACGCGCGTGAGGGCACCGGTGGCCAGGTCCTTCACGAAGATGTCGGCGCCCGTTGCGAACGCCAGCTTGGTGCCATCGGGCGAAAAAATCGGCTGGTAGCCACCCAGCTGAACCCCGCTGGCATCGGTCGACACGAGCGTGATCGCCCCGGTCGAAAGGTCCTTCACGAAGACGTCGGGTGCACCGTTGGTATCGCCGGGCACCAGATTGTCGGCATAGGATGCGAACGCCACTTTCGTGCCGTCGGGCGAGAACGCTGCCTGGACACTCGCGCCATCCGCCTGCGCCCCGGTTGCGCTGGTCGACACGCGCGTGAACGCATCGTCGCTGCCACCGCCAGCGGTGAAAACAGGTGCTGAATTCGTCATCAATGCCTCCGTTTGCCCGGCAACAGGCCGGGTCCGAATGTTTTGCACGACAATCAGAAACAGAAACGCGGCACCAATGAGTCCCTGCTGTCCAAGGCAAGTTTAGTGCCCTAGATGACGAACGCTTGATGCAGCCGCGAAGGATCAGATGAAGGATCAGATTGAGCGTCGTTGGCTGCGCCGCTGCACGACAGGCAATCAAAACTGCGCCAGCAGTCTTTCACGATACGCAGCCGCGCCGAACTGCGAGAGCGCATAGCATCCCTCAGGGTGATCTCGTGTCGTCGGGATGAATAAGCCGCTCCATTCTGAAATGCAGCGCGAGCGGTGATCCGTTACATCACCAAGAATTGCCATCGCCAAAAATTGGCCACTTTAACCGACGCTGGGGAGACCGACGCCATTTGGCGGATCTTTGGCCCCTTCATGCTTCCGGATACGCTAAAATGAACTTGGCCATGGGTCGGAGAAACATCCAACACGCTAAATCAGCGGCCATCAATTTTTGAATGGAGCGGGCGAAGGGAATCGAACCCTCGTATGCAGCTTGGGAAGCTGCCGTTCTACCATTGAACTACGCCCGCGAATGCGCGTCTCACGCCAACCCTGATTAGCCGAGACGGCGCCCGTCGCCAAGCGCTTTGGCGCGGCCGGCCGGAGGGTTGTTAACGTCCTGGCAAGATTTTGGGTGCGCCGGATTGTGGCGGTGTTATGATCGCGCGTCTGGGGAGAGACGTGCACTGAGTGGGGCGTGTGCATGGTGGGGCGTGGCTACGCGATATTCAACACGGCCATAGGACGCTGCGGCATCGTCTGGAGCAGCACCGGCGTGGTCGCCGTGCAATTGCCGGAGGCTCGGGAGATCGATACCCGGCGCCGGATTTTTGCGGTCCATCCCGAGGCGCGCGAGCAGCAGCCCCCGCTGAATGCCGAGCTTGCGATCGAAGGCATCGCAGGCTTGCTGCAGGGCGGCGACCCTGATTTTTCCGAGGTCAGCCTGGACGCCGGCGGCGTCCCCGGCTTCCACCGGCGCGTTTATGAAGCCGCCTGCGCCATTCCGCGCGGGGAGACGCGCACCTATCACGAGATCGCCAAGGCGCTGGGCGCCTCCGGCGCTGCGCATTCGGTGGCGCAGGCGATCGCCAAGAATCCCTACATGCTGATCGTGCCCTGCCACCGGGTGCTGGAGGCCGGCAATTACGCCGACCGGCTCTCGCCTTACGGCGGGGTGATCTCCAAGCGGCGGCTGCTGGCGCTCGAGGGCGCCCATCCGGTCGCGAGCAAGACGCTGTTCGAGGTGTTGCTGCCCGTTGCTCCCCCGAGACCCAGCTAAGGCGCGATCGCAATCGCACCTTAGCTTTGTTTTTTGGGCATGATCTTGTCGGACAACCGCTACACACTTGTCCGGATCATGCCTAGATAGGTGGCATGGATGCGACCACGCTGCTGACGACACGCTCGATCACGGTCTCCGAGTTTCGCTGCGATGCGGGACCGGACGACAAGCCGTTCGCTGAGTGCCGCACCGGGCATTCCATTGCCTATGTCCGCTCGGGCAGCTTCGGCTGCCAGTGCCGCGCCGGCTTCTTCGAACTGGTGGCGGGCTCGATGCTGGTCGGCGCTCCCCGCGAGGAATACACCTGCACGCATGAGCATGTCAGCGGCGACGTCTGCCTGGGCTTCTTCTTCAGCGAAGACCTGGTCGATGCCCTCGGGGGACGGCGCGAGATCTGGCAGGTTGGCGCGACACCGCCGCTACCTGAGCTGATGGTGCTGGGCGAGCTCGCCCAGACGGCGGCAGATGGCAACAGCGACCTCGGTCTCGACGAGGTCGGTCAAATTCTGGCCGGCCGCTTCATCGATGTCGTCTCGGGCAAGGCGCGCAAGCCGGCCACGCCCACCGCACGCGACCGCCGCCGCGCAGTCGAAGCCGCACTGTGGATCGACGCCAACTCGCATGCCGAGGTCGATCTCGAACAGGCGGCGCGGCAGGCGGGCCTCAGCCCGTTCCATTTCCTGCGGCTGTTCTCAGCCGTGCTCGGCGTCACCCCGCATCAATATCTGGTGCGCTCGCGGCTACGCCATGCGGCGCGTCTGCTGACGGATGATGACATCGCGGTCACCGACATCGCCTATGACGTCGGCTTCGGCGATCTCTCCAATTTCGTCCGCACCTTCCATCGCGCCGCCGGCGTGTCGCCGACGAAGTTCCGGCAGGCGTCGAAGGGCGAGCGCAAGATTCTCCAAGAGCGCGCGACCCTCAACTGAATAGGGTCGTCTCCGGCGCGCGCCAGTTGCGGCGCGCTTTGCAATGGAGACGATCATGTACGACCACATCGGACTGCGTGTTGCCGACCTCGACGCCGCCACGCGCTTCTACACCGCGGCGCTGGCCCCGCTCGGCTACGCCCTGTGCTCCAGCGGCGACGGCTATGCGGGCTTCGGGCCGAAGGGTGAGCCGGCGCTCTGGCTGCACCTGAACAAGGGACGCAAGGCCGACGGCGCGCATATCGCGTTTCGCGCCAAGGACCATGACGCGGTCAAGGCATTCCACAGCGAGGGCCTGAAGAGCGGCGGCCGCGACAATGGCGGCGCCGGCCCGCGCAAGGACTATAGCCCGACCTACTATGCGGCGTTCCTGATTGATCCCGATGGCAACAACATCGAGGCGGTTTGCGTGTGAGCGCGGTCGCCATCGCCTCACACGCTGTCATGCCCCGGCCTTGACCGGGGCATCCAGTACGCCGCGGCTTCTCGATTCAATCACAGCGGCCTCTGGAATACTGGATCGCCCGATCCCGTCTCCGCCAAGGCTTCGCCGGGCCAAGAACTCACTTGGCCGCCGAAGCCTTAGCGAAGGCGGCAAGTCGGGCGATGACACCTGAGATAATGGCTCGCTCGTTTCTCCAAATGATAGGAATCAACTATGGCCTCCATCCACAACGACATCCCCCTCCCCGTCCCGGCCCGCGACGTCTGGGACGCCGTACGCGATTTCGGCGCGTTGCCGCAGCGGCTGGCACCGGGCTTCGTCACCGCCTGCACGCTCGACGGCGATGCACGCATCGTCACCTTCGCCAATGGATCAGTAGCACGCGAGGTGCTGGTCGATTGCGACGATGCGCGGCAGCGGCTGGTCTACGCCATCAACAACGAGCGGCTCAGGCATTACAGCGCCTCGGTGCAGGTGATCGCCGAGGGCGAGGCGAGCTGCCGCCTTGTCTGGATCATCGACATGCTGCCGAACGAGCTTGCGGCTTACGTCCAGGGGCAGACCAGGGACGCCGTCGCCGCGATACACCGGGCGTTCCCGGCCGTGGCTGCGTGATCTTTCTCACAGAGCCCTGCCCTCGCCCGCCCTAACCATGGCCGCGTGCGTCCGGTTGGCTCCGCTCTCCCGGCGGAGCCACGCACGCGAGGAGCAGGCCATGAGAGGTGCGGACAAGGTGATCTGTCAGGCAGCCGCCGTGCTGCTGCTGTTTTCGATCTCGAGCGCGCCGGCAAAGGCGCAGTTCCTCGGCGGCGGAGGCGCCGGCGGCGAGGACATGATGACCCAGATGGCGCCGATGCTGGAGATGATGAAGGCGAAGATGGGCAAGCGCCGCTTCGCCATGCTGATGCAGACGATGGGTCCGATGATGAGCCGCATGATGGAGAACGGCGGCGGCGGCCTGGGTAGCCTCGGCGGCGGCTTTGGCGCGCCGAACTACGGCGGCTACACGCCGATGGGCGCAGGCGGCACCATGCCGATGGGGCTCGGCGGCATGGGCGGCGGCGATATCATGGGCATGCTCGGCGGCACCAGTGGCGGCGACATGATGGCGATGATCCCGCAATTGATGCGGCTCGCCAATGTCGGCGGTGGCGGCCATCGCCGCCACAGGCATCGCTAGTCGGCAGCCGACAGAGCCGGCCTGATCGCAGGCTTGCTCTCGCGCGGCCCCCAGCGTGTCAGCACCACGCTGGAGCACGAGAGCAGGCCGAGCACGACCATCGAGCTGGCGGCCAGCCAGAAGAAGCTCTGTGCGGTGGCGTCATGCGTCGACAGCCACCAGCCGATCGCCGCGATGTAGATCAGGCGCGCGGTCTGCGCCAGCACCGGCCCGATCACCTTGGCCGCGCCGTGGGACGAGAAATACATCGTCGAAGCAAGCCCGATGAAGGCGTAGAACGGCGCCACCGTCGACAGATATTCATGGCTGGTCGCGCGCACCGTTGCGCTGTCGGTGAAGATGTTGACCCAGAGATCCGGGAAGGTCGCGACCAGGCACGCCGGCGCGCCGACGGCAATGAATGCGCTCGCGCCGGCGATCCAGGCGATGCGCCGCGCGCGGGCGATGCGGCCGGCGCCGACCGCCATGCCGATCATCGGCACCGAGGCGATGCCGAACGAGAACGCGATCGAGGTCAGCAGGAATTCGAGCCGCGCGCCGATGCCGTAACCGGCGAGAATCGCGGTGCCGAACTTCGCCAGCATGTGGGTGAAGATCGAGATCGTCAGCACCGATTGCAGCGGCGAGAAGCAGGCAATGGCGCCGACCTTCAGGATATCGAAGAACATCGCCCATTGGACACGCAGGCCGCGCAGTCTTGGCACGACACGGGCGCGGCCGGAGAACAGGTACCAGCCCATCACGCAGATGTTCATCGAATAGGCGATCAGCGCGCCGGCGGCGACGCCGCGCATGCCGAGCTGCGGCACCGGGCCGAGCCCGAGGCCCAGCGTGCCGCCGAGCACGACCTGCCAGACCGCGGAGTTGAGGATCAGCAGCGACGGCAGCTTCATGTTGCCGGTGCCGCGCAACACGCCGGCCATGGTGTTGAGCAGCCACGGCAGCACGGCGCCGCCGAAAAACACCTGCGTGTAGGCGATCGCATGCGTCAGCACATCCCCGCGTCCGCCGAGCATTTCCAGAACGCGCGGCCCGAAGATCAGCATGCCCAGCATGAAGACGAGGCCGAAGGTGATGCCGATCAAGAGCGCATGCGCGGCGAGCGTGCCGGCGCGCTCGCGATCGCCCGCGCCGAGCGCCCGCGCGATGGCCGACGCCACCGCGCCGCCCATGGCCCCGCCGGACATCGTCATGGTCAGGATCACTGTCGGAAACACCAGCGCCATTGCCGCCAGCGCCTCGACGCCGAGCCGGCCGATATAGGAGGTCTCCGCGATCACCACACAGGTGCCGGCCGACAGCGCAGCCACGTTCGGCCAGGCGAGGCCGAGCAGCGTGCGCAGAATCGGCCCGTCCATTAGCGCGCTTCGCACCGGCCGCGGAGGCAGCGACAGCGGCCGCTCTTGTTCATCGACCGGAATTTCGGCGATGTCGGACATGTCCTCTCCCGGGCACAGGCCATTTGCGGCGCGGCAATGCGTAGGTGTGCCAATAAATTTCTTCGCGCGGAAGGCGCGGCGACAGGCTTAGCACGGCAATTGCCGATTCCTCCTGCGCCGGATGCAGGCGTGCCCTGCGGCAGCGCATTTCAGCAGGTGGAATTGGTTCTTCTCCCTCTCCCCGCTTGCGGGGAGAGGGGCGGGGTGAGGGGGAGTCTCCGCGAGGACGGTGAGATCTGGACTCGCGGAGAGCCCCCCTCACCCGCCGCGCTTCGCGCGTCGGCCTCTCCCGCACGCGGGGGAAACGCGAAGTGTGCGGCGCTGCCGCGATCTACTCTATCGTCCACACCAGCGGCGGCCGACCGCCCGCTGTCGGGCGCAGGTGCACGCCGATGTGCCGCCCGCATCCGGCAGCGAGCCCCTCGAACAACCCTTCCAGCACCTTGGTGCAGCCGCGATGATAGTCGGCGACGTCATCCATCAGCTTCCAGCTCTGCTGGCGAAATTCAAACGTGCCGTCTGATGCCGTTGTCTCTGCAGAGTCATCCTGCGCGGCAAACAGAGCGTTCAGGAACGCTGCGAACTCGCTGGCTCCACCACGGCTCATAGACAGCGCCGCCGCGACCTCGTCAAAATACTGCATCCCGATCAGTTTGCCGGTGAGGTGCAGGAGATAGCCGGCGTCTTCCGGGCCGAACAATTGCACCATCACGGGCAAGGCGGTGCGCACATATTCCATCGCGTAGTTGCGGTAGGCTTTTTCCAGCCGCGGCCTCGGCCAGCTCGCGACGGGCAAGGCAGGCGCGGTCTTGGCGTCGAACAACGGCGCTTCCAGATGGCGCGCGAACACCAGGCGCTGGTCCAGCTCGAGCGAGTGGTCGTATTGATAATAATAGCCTTCGAGCCCGTCCTGACCGTCGACGCTCTGCTTGGTGCAGACGAAGCCCAGCCTGAGATCGCCGAGCGCGACGCCATTGTTGGCGTGCCAGCCGCGCAGCATCGCGCGCGAGACCTCACCCGGCACGCCGCAGATCGCGGTGCCCTTCCAGATCCAGCGCGGCGGCGGATAGCGGATCCAGGCTTTGCGGTCGCTCTCATACATGTACTCGACATGCACGCCGCCGATCCAGTTGGAGAGATAATGATATTGCGCGGCGGCCACCGCTGGCGGCAGATGACTGAGACCGAGCTTTTCGAGCCCCGGCAGGAAGCGCTCCTGCTGCTGGCGACGGAACACACGGAAGACGAATTCGGCGGCATCCGTCGTGCCGCGCCGTGTGACGACGGTGAGGATGAGGCCGGTGAAGTAGGCGTGATAGAGGTCGGCGACCGCACGCCAGCGTTTCCATTGCGCTTCCTGTGCTGCGTCTGATGTGGCGGTCATGTTCGCTCCCGATCGTTGTTTTGATCGAGTGTGTCACTGCGCTCGGTACGAGGCAACCTGACGCTCAGGCAGAGCGCCCTGCACGCCAGCCCGTCAATTCCGCATCACGAATTTTGCGCAAGTCTGGCCGCGCGCTCGCGCTCGACGCGTTCGGTGACGTCGCGCGCCATCGCGACCGATCCGACCACGGCACCACCGGCATCGCGCACAAGCGCGAAGGTCATCTCGATGTAGAGCTTGCGTCCGCTCTGGTGCAGCGCGCGGGTCAGCGTCGGCCTGCCCGCAAGCTTCATCGACCCGCTGGCAAGCGCAGCTTCGAAGCCCTTCCAGTGCGCGGCGCGCAGATGTTCGGGAATGATCAGATCGAGGTTATGGCCGAGCGCCTCGCCGGCGGAGAAGCCGAACAAGGCGGTCGATGCACGATTCCAGCGCGTGATGGTGCCGGCGCGATCCGAATAGATCAGCGCGTCCGCGACGTCGTCGAGGATCCTTGCGTCGAGTTCGGATTGAACACTCATCTCGCCACCTCGCATGCCGCCCGGATTTCAGCTTGCATCCCGACACACATTCGGTGTCCTTGCCCGAGGCGATCCAGTATTCCGAGACGGCAAGTAGTCAATCGAGAGGCTGCGGCGTACTGGATGCCCCGGTCAAGCCGGGGCATGACAGTAGGGTGTGTAGCTACACCCGAAAATGCTTCGATAGTTTGAGCCCCTGCGCCTGGTAGTTCGAGCCGATGCGCTGGCCGTACATCGCGTCGGGCCGCGCCAGCATCTTCTCGTAGACGAGGCGGCCGACGATCTGGCCGTGCTCGAGGATGAACGGCACCTCGCGCGAGCGCACTTCGAGCACGGCGCGCGATCCCTGCCCGCCGGCGCCGGCATAGCCGAAGCCGGGATCGAAGAAGCCGGCATAGTGCACGCGGAACTCGCCGACCAGGGGATCGAACGGCACCATCTCCGCGGCGTAATCGGGCGGCACCTGCACGGCTTCCTTGGAGGCGAGGATGTAGAACTCGCCGGGATCGAGGATCAGGCTGCCGTCGGGACGTGCCGAGATCGGCTCCCAGAAATCCTCCACCGCATAGCCGGAGCGGCGGTCGACGTCGACGACGCCGGTGTGGCGCTTGGCGCGATAGCCGACGAAGCCGTTGGCCTTCTCGCCGGAGAGATCGACGGAGACGGCGACGCCGCCGGTGAGATCGGCATCGTCGAGATCGACGAGACGCTCGGTCGCATGCAGCGCCTCGAGCTCGTCGATGTTGAGGATGGCATCTCCGGTGCGGAAGCGCACCTGGCTCAGGCGCGAGCCCTCGCTGACCAGCACCGGAAACGTCTTCGGGCTGATCTCGGCGTAGAGCGGGCCGTGATAGCCGGCGCCGATCATGTCGAAGCGGCGGGTGCCGTCGGCGATGACGCGGGTGAAGACATCGAGCCGGCCGGTCGAGCTTTTCGGGTTGGCGGCCGCGACGATCTCCGGCGGCAGCGCCAGGCTTTCCAGAAGCGGCACGATATAGACGCAGTTGGTCTCCAGCACCGCGCCATCGGCGAGGCTGAACTCGTGCAGCTTCAACTCGTCGATGCGCTCGGCGACGGTCGCGCCGGGACCCGGCAGAAAGCTGGCGCGAACGCGATACGCGATGTCGCCGAGGCGGAGGTCGAGGCTCGCCGGCTGGATCTGGCTCTCGACGAAATCGTAGGCAGGCAGGATCAGCCCCGCTTCCGCCATCGCCGCGATCATGCGGTCGGGCAGGATACCATTGGCGTCGGCGGCAACTGTGAAGCTCAACCGGGGGTCCTCGTCAGGGGTCAAACGCATCCGGACATGCGGGAAATACTAGCCTTTTACGGCTATCCGATGGACGCCTTGACGGAAAGGCCATTGCGGAATATGAGCATCACTTATCCCGTGGTGATTTGAGCCGGCCGGCTTGCAGCCACGTTAAATAAGTCGCTAAACAGGCCGGGGACCTCTGTGATCCCGGCCCGTGGATATATCCAGGCCGGTTTTTTTGTGACCGTTTTCGACGAGACGGTCATGTCGGAGGTACCTATGTCGAAGTCGACCGCCAACTACCGTCCCGAAACCCGCCTGGTCCATTCCGGCACCCTGCGCTCGCAATATGGCGAGACGTCGGAGGCGCTGTTCCTGACCCAGGGCTACGTCTACAACAGCGCCGAGGAGTGCGAGGCGCGGTTCAAGGGCGAGGACCCCGGCTTCATCTATTCGCGCTATTCCAACCCGACCATCTCGATGTTCGAGCGCCGCATGATCGAGCTCGAAGGCGCCGAAGCCGCCCGTTCGGCCGCTACCGGCATGGCCGCGGTGACGACCGCGATCCTGGCGCCGCTCAAGGCCGGCGATCACGTGGTGGCCTCGCGCGCCCTGTTCGGTTCCTGTCTCTACGTCATTCAGGATCTCTTGCCGCGCTACGGCATCGAGACCACGCTGGTCGACGGCCTCGATCTCGACCAGTGGCAGCGCGCCTTGCGGCCGAACACCAAGACGTTCTTCCTGGAGAGCCCGACCAACCCGACGCTCGACGTGCTCGACATTCCAGGGATCGCCGAGATCGCGCACAGCGGCGGCGCGCGGCTCGTCGTCGACAACGTGTTCGCGACGCCGATCTGGCAGAGCCCGCTCGCGCTAGGAGCCGACGTCGTGGTCTATTCCGCGACCAAGCACATCGACGGCCAGGGCCGTTGTCTCGGCGGCATCATCCTGTCGTCGGAAGCGTTCATCGCCGAGCACATCCACAATTTCATGCGCCAGACCGGCCCGTCGATCTCGCCGTTCAACGCGTGGGTCCTGCTCAAGGGCCTGGAAACGCTCGGTGTGCGCGTGCGCGCGCAGACCGAGACGGCGGGACGCATCGCCGACGTGCTGGCGAGCCATCCGAAGATTTCGCGCCTGGTCTATCCCGGCCGCGCCGATCATCCGCAGGCAGCTCTCGTGAAGAAGCAGATGCGCGGCGGCTCGACGCTGGTCGGCTTCGAGGTCAAGGGCGGCAAGCAGGGTGCGTTCCGCGTGCTCAACGAGCTCAAGCTTGCAAAAATCTCGAACAATCTCGGCGATGCCAAGAGCCTCGTCACGCATCCGGCGACCACGACGCATCAGCGCCTGAAGCCGGAGGACCGCGCCGCGCTCGGCATCAGCGAGGGCTTCATCCGCTTCTCGGCGGGGCTCGAGCATGCGGATGATCTGATCGAGGATCTGACCGCGGCGCTGGAGAAGGCGTGAGGCGATTGGACTTCTTGTAGGGTGGGCAAAGCGAAGCGTGCCCACCATTCACGATCATATCGCCGATAGATGGTGGGCACGGCGCGCGAAGAGCGCGCCTTTGCCCACCCTACGGCACCGAGCTCACATCGGCCGATACGTCCGCACGTCGGCGGGCACGTTGACGCCGAGCTTAATCTGGCCGACGGAGCGGATGATGTCGTCGCCGAGGAGCTGCGCGAAGCAGGCATAGCCCCAATCGTTCATGTGCAGGCCGTCGGCGATCACGAAACTCTCGACCGGAATCGATTGATTCTCGTGCCAGTCGCGCATCACCTCGAAGCGGGGGAAGATGCCGACGTGTCGGAGCTCGGCGACCTTGCCGAGCAGGTGCACCATCTTGCCGGCGCTCTCCTTGCGCTGGTTGACGGCCGGTGAATATTGCGGATCGACCAGCACGATGTCGGCGCCGCCGGCGGCCTGGATGCGGGAGATGCCGTCCTCGACCATCTTGGCGGTGTCACCGGGATCGAGATTGCGCAGCACCGCATTGGTGCCGACCTGCCAGATCACGAGATCCGGATGCACGTCGATCACCTCCTTCTGGAGGCGCTTCATCATCTCGGGCGCGTCCTCGCCGCCGACGCCGGCGTTGATGACGGTGATGTCGGCGGTCGGATGTTGCCGGCGGAGCTGCGCGGCAAGACGGTTCGGATAGTTGAAATCGGGCGAGCTCGCGCCATAGCCTGCCGTCGACGACGAGCCGAACGCGACGATCACGACGGGTTTGCCGGCGACGAGCTTGCCCGCGACATGCGGCAGCGAGCCCATCGTCTTCGAGCTACCCTTCGGCGTGAGGCAGGGCACGCGGCTGAAAATGTCCCCGGCGGATTTCGCCACCTGCTTCACCTTGTCGATCGCGCGGGCGGTCACGCCGCGCTGCTCGTGGGACGTCGCGGCGACGGTGGTCTGGGAGGGTGAAGCGGAAGCCGGACTAGCGGCCTGCTGCGGCGCGGGCGTTGCCTGCGTGGCCTGCGCCTGCACTGGTGCCAGCGACACCGGCGTCAGCAACAGCAGAGCCGCCGCGGGCGCAGCCAGCCATGGCGTCAACCAAAAAGGGCGGAGAGAACTCATTAACGCTAGACCTCAATTTTGCTGCTGGGCCGGCCCTAGATGGGCTGCGTCGATCACGAACTGTGCCAACGCCCGGCCAAGGCAATCGTGGACCTGCTTCGCCAGCTCTGGCCCGCGGGACGGGCTGAACAGGTCGAACTGACCCTGATCATTCCACTGCCGCATGATCGCGAAACGGTCGAACAGCGGGATGTCATGCTCCTGCGCCACCACCCGCATATTGTCGAGATAGGGCGGCACCGAGATCATGGTTTCGGTACGCGGGCTGTACTGCAAGTTCATCAACACGACGTCAGCCCCCGCTTTTTGCAGTGCGGAAACCCCTTCGGTCACCGCCCCGCGAAAATCATCGGGATCAATCGCTCGGATAGCATCCACAGTCCCGGTCTGCCAGATGACCAAAGTAGGCCTTTTTGCTTCCATCAGCTTAACGAAAGTGGCGGCCGCCTCCTCGGCCGTCTTCTTGCTCTGTATTTCTACGGAGACGTGCACGATCTCCGACGGCAGCAGCCTGTCCTGCAGGATGGCCTGCATGCGCGCCGGATAGGAGCTGTCCTCCGAGGCCGGAATCGTGGTCGAGCGGCTGCCGATGACCAGGATTTCGAGCGGTTTGCCGGCCTTGATGGCATCGGCGACCCGGGGAAGCTGGCTTTCAGTGGTGAGCAGATAGGATGGCAATTCGCAGGCCGGGGGCGCGGCCGGAACAGCCGGCACGGCATCGCCCGCGCGCGCCAGGGGCGCGGCGAGGTTACCGCACAGCAGGACCAGGCTCAGGAGAACCTTCGCCTTCATCAGCCCCCTCCCGCCAGATCGGCGTTGCCGACGGCGTTTTTGGTTTTCGCACCGCTCTTGTCAGCCACGCGCTTGTACCACGAAATCACCCATGCAACGCCCCACATGATCAGGATTCCGGAGAGACTAATCAGCGCATGCATGGCTGCGCCGCCGGAGACTTCGGCCAGGATGAAATGGCCGGCGAAGGCGAGGAAGACGCCGAGACAAAAGATCTCCAGGGAATGCTGGCCGCAGAGGATCAGCGGCCGCAGCCAGGGCGATTTCAGGCCCGGCCATTCCCGGGGCAGGAAGCGAACGGTGAGTGCGGCGAACGCCAGGAAATGCGTGAAGCGCAGCACGTCGAGATCGGCCTTGTCGATCGGATACATCCACTGCTCGAGCCGCTTCGGCATGAAGTGGGAGAGCTGCGGCACATACCAGGTCAGCGTCACGTAGAACGCCGCGACCAGATAGACGATCGATATCCACATCGTGACGCGGGACGCCAGGATGCGCGACATGCGTCGCGCACCTCCGAGCGCACACCATGCACCGAATACGAAAAGCAATTGCCAGGCGAAGGGATTGAACGCCCAGAAGCCGTTCGGATAGGCCGACAGATAGAGGTCGTATTCCCAGGTCACCGCGTAGAGCACGACCGAGAGGCCGAGCGTCACGTCGGGCCGCCATTTCATCAGCCACAAGATCAAGGGCAGCGCCAGCATCAGCACGATATAGAGCGGCAGCACGTCCATGTTGACCGGACGAAAGCGCAGCAGCAGCGCCTGCACGATCGTGACGTCGGGCTGCTTGAGGAAATCCATGATGCCCATCTCTTCGGTGTAGAGCGGGTTCTCGAACCTGGTCGCAACATAGGAGATTTCGGCGAGGAAGATCGTGAACAGAAAGACGTGGGCGACATAGATCTGCCAGACGCGCCGCAGGATGCGCGCGGTGGCGACGACGAAGCCGCTTTCGAGCATGGCACGACCGTAGACGAACGCCGCGGTATAGCCGGAGATGAAGATGAAGATCTCGGTGGCGTCGCTGAAGCCGTAATTGCGGATCGTGAACCAGGTCAAAAGGCTCGGCGGCAGATGGTCGACGAAGATCAGCCACAGCGCGAGCCCGCGGAACAGGTCGAGCCGGAGCTCGCGCTCGCCGATGGCGGGCAGCGTGATGGCCGGCGCGGCGGAGCGCGGCTTCGCCTCCGCAGGTCTGGCCTCCGCAGGCTTGCCGGTTCCCGCGATCGTCGATCCCGTCACTTGGTCGGCAATGGTCATCGGGGGTTCGAAACCCTTCCGCAAATCGCGACGTATCAAGGAGTGTACAGGCCCGGCCGTCGTCTCGCAAAGCGGCCGGATCACATTGGGTCTACTTCCTCGGCAATTCTGGCGGCACGATGTCGCCAAAACCGCCTGCGGGCGTTGGTTCCCGGCCGGGTTTTCGTTATGATGGCAGCCATGTATCGCGCCGTGACCCGCCAGATCGAAGTGACCGTCGAGCCGAACTTTGTTCCGGAGCAGTCGTCGGCTGACCGCTCCCGCTATTTCTGGTCCTACACCATCGTCATCACCAATTCCGGCGACGAAACCGTGCAGCTGAAGACGCGGCACTGGATCATCACCGACGCCACCGGCCGCCAGCAGGAGGTCAGGGGCGAGGGCGTCGTCGGCGAGCAGCCGACCCTGGCTCCCGGCGAGCGCTTCGAATACACCTCCGGCGTGCCGCTCGCGACCGCCTCGGGCTTCATGACCGGCCGCTACCAGATGGTCAGCGAAAGCGGCGAACGCTTCGAGATCGACGTGCCGACGTTCTCGCTGGACAGCCCGGACAACAAGCGGGTGTTGAATTAGGGGCGCGCCGAGATCGTCGCAACACTTGCAGCTGTCATGCCCCGCGACCCGGCTACGCCAAGGCTTCGCCGGGGCTGAGGTCTAGAGGCGCCGAAGCTTTAGCGTAGGCGGCAGGCGGGGCATCCAGTACGCCGCAGCCTCTCGGCTCAATCACAGCCGTCTCGGAGTACTGGATCGCCCGGTCAAGCCGGGCGATGACACCAAGTGTGTGGCTTGCAACGACGGAGGATGCGATGCCTACGCGTCTTCCACGCCCGCCTCGTGCGGCGTGAACTGGTACACCGACGAGCAGAATTCGCAGGTCACGACGACCTTGTCGTCCTTGACCATGGCGGCGCGGTCGTCGGGCGAGAAGCTCTTCAGCATCGCACCAACCGCGTCGCGCGAGCAGGAGCATTGCGCCTTCAGGACCAGCGGATTGAACACGCGCACGCCGCGCTCGTGGAACAAGCGGAACAGCAGCCGCTCGCCGGAGAGCTCGGGGTCGATCAGCTCGACGTCCTCGACGGTCTCGACCAGCGAACGCGCCTCGACCCAGGCGTCGTCTTCGGCGACAGCATGCACCTCCGCGCCTTCGGGCGCATCGCCGGGATGCAAATCGGCCTGACGCGCGCGCTCGGGCGCCTTCGGCAGGAACTGCATCAGCATGCCGCCGGCGCGCCAGCGATGCTTGCCGCCGTCGTTCGAGCGCCACTCCTCGCCGACCGCGAGGCGCACGCGCGTCGGGATCTGCTCGGAGCGCAGGAAATATTCGTGGGCGGCATCTTCCAGGCTGCCACCGTCGAGCGCGACCAGACCCTGGTAGCGGCTCATGTCGGGACCCTGGTCGATGGTCATGGCGAGATGACCGTTACCGAGGAGCGCGCCGGAATCTTTGGTCTCGCCGAGGCGCTCGGCATCGTAGCGCGCATAGGCGCGCAGGCGATCCGGCGCCATGTAGTCGACGACCAGGAACGACACCGGACCGTCGGTCTGGGCCTGGAGGATGAAGCGGCCCTCGAACTTCAGCGCCGAGCCGAGCAGCGTCGTCAGCACGATGGCCTCACCGAGCAGCTTGCCCACGGCAGCGGGATAATCATGCTTGGTCAGGATCTCGTCGAGCGCGGGACCGAGCCGCACCAGGCGGCCGCGCACGTCGAGTGCGTCGACCTCGTAAGGCAGCACGGCGTCATCGATGGGAACCGCTGATGGTGCGCGAACCGGGCCTTCGGGCCCGGTATTCATGTCAGGGGATTGGGAAACCATGGCGCTTTATCTGGGGTCGGAGGGCGGAAATGGAAGGGGCGCAAGGGTGGTGTGTTCCGGATGCACTTATGATCGCACAGGATCCTGCAAATTCGATGTCGTCCCGGCGCGCAAAGCGCTGATACGGCAGCCATAGCCACAGGATTACGCGATAGCCCGCCTAGCCCGGATGGAGCGTAGCGCAATCCGGGACCACTCCAACTGCGGACACAAGCCCGGATTTCGCTGCGCTCCATCCGGGCTACAAGTGAGATTACTTCACCGCGTCAAAGCACCAGGCCAGAATGCCCTTCTGCGCATGCAGGCGGTTTTCGGCCTCGTCGAACACGACCGATTGCGGGCCGTCGATCACCTCGTCGGTGACTTCCTCGCCGCGATGGGCGGGCAGGCAATGCATGAACAGCGCATCGGGCTTGGCCAGCGACATCAGCTTCGAATTGACCTGATAGGGCTTGAGCACGTTGTGACGGTGCTCGCCTTCCTTGTCGCCCATCGACACCCAGGTGTCGGTGACGACGCAGTCGGCGCCCTTCACGGCGGCCTCGGGATCGGTGCCGAGCACGATCGGCGCGCCGGTGGACTTGATGAAGTCCCGCATCACCTTTTTCGGCGCAAGCTCCGGCGGCGTCGCGACATTGAGCTTGAACTTGAAACGCTCGGCGGCATGCGCCCAGGACGCCAGCACGTTGTTGTCGTCGCCGGTCCAGGCCACCGTCCTGCCCTCGATCGGGCCGCGATGCTCTTCGTAGGTCATGAGGTCGGCCATCACCTGGCAAGGGTGCGAGCGCCGTGTCAGGCCGTTGATGACAGGCACCGTCGCATATTCCGCCAGCTCCAGCAGGGCCTCGTGATTGAGGATGCGGATCATGATGGCGTCGACATAGCGCGACAGCACGCGCGCCGTGTCGGCGATGGTCTCGCCGCGGCCGAGCTGCATCTCGGCGCCGGTCAGCATGATGGGCTCGCCACCGAGCTGGCGCATGGCGACATCGAACGAGACGCGGGTGCGGGTGGAGGGACGCTCGAAGATCATCGCCAGCGTCTTGCCTTCCAGCGGCTTCACCGGCTGGTGCGCTTTCTGCTTCGCCTTCATGGCGGAGGAGGCCGCGAGCATGCTCTTGAGCTCCGACAACGGGAGCTCGTTGATATCCAGAAAGTGCTTCGGGGACTTGCTCATCAGCTTGCCGCCCGCTTGGTCTGACTGGACGAGATCGCGGCGCAGGCACGCTCGAGCCGTCCGACGCTGTCCTCGATCTCGGCTTCGGTGACGATCAAGGGCGGCAGGAAGCGCACGACATTGTCGCCGGCGCCGACCGTGAGCAATTTTTCGTTGCGCAATGCCGCGCCGAGATCACCTGACGGCACCACGGCCTTGATGCCGATCAGAAGGCCTTCGCCGCGCACTTCGCTGACGATGTCGGGATAACGATCGATCACGGAGGCAAGCTTCTGCTTGAGCAGCAGCGACATCTTCTGCACGTGGTCGAAGAAGCCGGGCTTGAGCATGACGTCGAGCACGGCGTTGGCAGCCGAGATCGCGAGCGGATTGCCGCCGAAGGTCGAGCCGTGCGAGCCGGGCCCCATGCCGGCAGCCGCGTCCGCGGTCGCCAGCACCGCGCCGATCGGGAAGCCGCCACCGAGCGCTTTGGCCAGCGACATCACGTCAGGCGTGACGCCGGTGCGGCGATGCGCGAACAGATCGCCGGTGCGGCCCATGCCGGTCTGCACCTCGTCGAACGCGAGCAGCAGGCCCTTCTCGTCGCAGAGCTGGCGCAACGCCCGCAGGAAGGCGGGCGTTGCCGAACGCACGCCGCCCTCGCCCTGGATCGGCTCGATCAGGATGCCGGCGGTCTGCGGACCGATCGCCTTCTTGATGGCTTCGATATCGCCATGCGGGACCTGGTCGAAGCCGTCCATCGGCGGGCCAAACCCTTCGAGATATTTTGCCGAACCGGTCGCGGCGAGCGTTGCCAGCGTGCGGCCGTGGAAGGCGCCTTCGAAGGTGATGATGCGATAACGTTCCGGATGACCCTTGGAGAAGTGATGATGGCGGACCAGCTTGATCACACCTTCCAGCGCTTCGGCGCCGGAATTGCAGAAGAACACGAAGTCCGCGAAGCTTTCGTTGCACAGACGCGCGGCAAGCTTCTCGCCGTCCGGGCTCTGGAACAGGTTCGACATGTGCCAGAGCTTGGTGGCCTGCTCCTGCAACGCCTTGACCAACGCAGGATGAGCATGGCCGAGCGCATTCACCGCCACGCCCGAGGTGAAATCGAGATAGCGATCGCCATTTGTCGCAATCAGCCAGCAGCCTTCGCCGCGCTCGAAACCGAGGTCGGCCCTGGCGAAAACGGGGAGCAAATGCGGCGCTGCGCTGTTAGTCATGACGATCACTTGAATGTTGCGGACGGTGTGAGCGTGCATTGCGCAACGCACCATTGACCGGCCCGGAAAACGAAACGTGCCGCCTTTTAAGGGCGGCACGTATCACTATCTTATGCTTGGTGAAACCGGTGTCAATGCCGCCCGGAAAGCCTCACGAAACGCAGAATCCGTAGTCTTGCGGTGGCGATTTTGCGTGTTTCCGCCACGGAACATGTGGAAGCGAGTCGGCGGACTCTTGCGCGTGAGTCACGCCATATTGTAGCGTTTGGCTTGTCAGATACGACATCTCGTGCAGCAGTTCTGATCCTCTAAGTCCTCATGTACCGGCGTAAGCGTTCGGGCGCATCTGGTGCGCCCGGCGAGCCTTAAGGGATTCTGGCGGCACGGGTTTTTCGAAGCTTAGGCATTCGCCGTGCGGCCGCCAGGATGGCAGGCGCCGGCGAAGGAAAGGGTGCAATGACCGTTTTGACCTGGTCGGATGATCGCGTCGAGCAGCTGAAAAAGCTCTGGGAGGCCGGACTTTCGGCCAGCCAGATCGCCGCTGAACTCGGCAATGTGACCCGCAATGCCGTGATCGGCAAAGTGCACCGGCTCGGCCTGTCGGGCCGCGCCAAGAGCCCTTCATCGGCAGCGCCGCGGCCGCGCAAGGCGCGCCCCGCCCAGCACATGATGCGGGTGACCCGCCCGATCGCACGCGGCAACACCGCGCTGGCGCAAGCCTTCGAAGTCGAGGTCGAGGCCGAACCGGTCACCTACGACAACGTCGTGCCTATGAGCCAGCGGCTGTCGCTGCTGGAGCTGAACGAGGCCACCTGCCACTGGCCGGTCGGCGATCCCTCGAGCCCGGATTTCTTCTTCTGCGGCGGCAAGGCGCTCTCCGGCCTGCCCTACTGCGCCCAGCACTCGCGCGTGGCGTATCAGCCCGCGGCGGATCGCCGGCGCGCGCCGGCGAAGCCTGGTCCGCGCTGAGGTATCGGATTAGCTGACTACGAAGACGGCGCCGTCACGCGATGACGGCTCAACTCACTCGGTGTCGTCCCTGCGAACGCAGGGACCCATAATCCCGGCGCGTAGTTATTGCGCGGGATGATCACTCCGAGTCGTCGCCAAACCACTCCCTGTGGTTATGGGTCCCTGCGAACGCAGGGACGACATCGAGGATGCTGTGGCAGCCCGCTAAATCACGTCTGCCACAGCAACCCCTTACGCCTGCTCCGCCTTCGCAAAGCGATCGTCCAGTGCGTAGCCCGCGCCGCGGACGGTGCGGATCGGGTCCTGCTCGCGGCCGAGATTGAGCAGCTTGCGTAGGCGGCCGATATGGACGTCGACGGTGCGCTCGTCGATGTAGATGTCACGGCCCCAGACGCTGTCGAGCAGCTGCTCGCGCGAGAACACGCGGCCGGGATGCTCGAGAAAGAACTCCAGCAGGCGATATTCGGTCGGGCCGAGATCGATCGGCCGGCCCGAGCGCGCCACGCGGCGCTTGTCGCGGTCGAGCTCGATGTCGCCATAGGCGAGCACCGTGGCGAGCCGCTCCGGGCTGGCGCGCCTGAGCAGGCCCTTCACGCGTGCCAGCAGCTCCGGCACCGAGAACGGCTTGACGATGTAGTCGTCGGCGCCGGTCGCAAGACCCCGCACCCGCTCGCTCTCCTCGCCGCGCGCGGTGAGCATGATGATCGGGAGCTGCTTGGTCTCGGGCCGGGTGCGCAGCCGCCGGCACAGCTCGATGCCGGAGAGGCCCGGCAGCATCCAGTCGAGCACGATCAAATCGGGGATATGCTCCTTGAGGCGGGTGTCGGCATCGTCGCCGCGCATCACCGTCTCGACGTCATAGCCGTCGCCTTCGAGGTTGTAGCGGAGAAGCTCGGTGAGAGCTTCCTCGTCCTCAACCACCATAATGCGTGCGCCCATGGTGTCGTAGCTCCTTAAGTGTTCGGGACCGTCGTGGCGAAGGTCGTCATGTCGCCCTTCGGCCGCTTGTCGGTGATCGCCTGGCCCTCGATCATGTAGAACACGGTCTCGGCGATGTTGGTGGCGTGGTCACCGATGCGCTCGATGTTCTTGGCGCAGAACATCAGATGGATGCAGAACGAGATGTTGCGCGGATCCTCCATCATGTAGGTGAGCAGCTCGCGGAACAGCGAGGTGCAGATGGCGTCGACTTCCTCGTCGCCCTTCCACACCGCCATCGCCGCCGGCAGATCGTGCGCGGCATAGGCGTCCAGCACCGACTTGACCTGCTGCTGCACGAGGTCGGTCATGTGCTCCAGGCCGCGGAACAGCTTGAGCGGATGAAAATCCGTCTCCAGCGCCGCGACGCGCTTGCCCATGTTCTTGGCGAGGTCGCCGATCCGCTCGAGATCGGTCGCGACGCGCATGGCGCCGACGATCTCGCGCAGATCCACCGCCATCGGCTGGCGGCGCGCGATGGTGAGCACGGCGCGCTCCTCGATCTTCTTCTGGAGCGCGTCGAGCTCGGTGTCGATGGTGACGACGCGCTGGCCGAGCGCGACGTCGCGGCGGATCAGCGCGTCGACGGAATCGACGATCATGCGCTCGGCGATGCCGCCCATCTCGGCGACTAGGCGCGTGAGCTCCTGGAGGTCGGTGTCGAAGGCCTTTGCGGTATGTTCAGAACCCATGTTCCGTCTCCTCAGCCGAACCGGCCGGTGATGTAATCCTGCGTGC
Organism: Bradyrhizobium sp. Mp27; assembly: GCF_029953005.1. Taxonomy (NCBI): domain Bacteria; kingdom Pseudomonadati; phylum Pseudomonadota; class Alphaproteobacteria; order Hyphomicrobiales; family Nitrobacteraceae; genus Bradyrhizobium; species Bradyrhizobium sp. Mp27. The sequence goes on from NZ_JASAUS010000003.1 coordinate 52,838, forward strand.
GCCGGTCGGTCGGCGACGTGAAGATCTTGCTGGTGTCGTCGAACTCGATCAGCTCGCCGAGATACATGAAGGCGGTCTTGTCGGAGACGCGCGCCGCCTGCTGCATGTTGTGGGTGACGATCGCGATCGTGTAGTTCTCGGACAGCTCCTGGATCAGCTCCTCGACCTTGGCGGTCGAGATCGGGTCGAGCGCCGAGCAGGGCTCGTCGAACAAGATCACCTCAGGCCGCACTGCGACCGTGCGGGCGATGCAGAGGCGCTGCTGCTGGCCGCCGGAGAGCGACAGGCCGGAGGCGTTAAGCTTGTCCTTGACCTCGTTCCACAGCGCGCCGCCGCGCAGCGCCTTCTCGACGCGGTCGTCCATCTCGGACTTCGAGATCTTCTCGTAGAGACGGATGCCGAAGGCGATGTTCTCGTAGATCGTCATCGGGAACGGCGTCGGCTTCTGGAACACCATGCCGACGCGGGCGCGCAGCAGATTGAGGTCCAGCTTGGGGTCGAGGATGTTGGTCTGGTCGAGCATGAGCTGACCGGTGACGCGCTGGCCCGGATAGAGATCGTACATCCGGTTGAAGATGCGCAGCAGGGTGGACTTGCCGCAGCCCGACGGGCCGATGAACGCCGTGACGCGGTTGGTGCCGAGCGCCAGATTGATGTTCTTCAGCGCGTGGTGCTCGCCATAATAGAAGTTCAGGTTGCGCACCGTCACCTTGGCCGGGGCCTCGGGCAACACCGGCGCCTGCGGCAAACCACCGGCCGCGCTCATCGATACGGAAAGCTCACTCATTTTGCGGTCCTCTCGGCGCCAAGGATGCGCGCGCCAATGTTCAGGGCAAGCACGGTAATCGTGATCAGCAGCGCGCCGCTCCAGGCGAGCTGCTTCCAATAGGCGTAGGGGCTCTGGACGAAGTTGTTGATGGTGACCGGCAGGTTCGCCATCGTCTTGTTCAGGCCGAGGCTGAAGAACTGGTTCGACAGCGCAGTGAAGAGCAGCGGCGCGGTCTCGCCGGCGACGCGGGCGGTCGCGAGCAGCACGCCGGTGATGAGGCCGGAACGCGCGGCACGATAAGCGATGCGCTTGATCACCAGCGAGCGCGGCAGGCCGAGCGCGGACGCCGCCTCACGCAGCGCGTTCGGCACCAGCAGCAACATGTCCTCGGTGGTGCGCAGCACCACCGGGATGACGATGACCGCGAGTGCGAGTGCGCCTGCGATCGCCGAGAAGCCGCGCATCGGCACCACCACCGCACCGTAGATGAACAGGCCGATGATGATCGAGGGCGCCGACAAGAGGATGTCGTTGATGAAGCGGATCACCGAGGTCAAGCGATCGTTGCGGCCGTACTCGGCAAGATAGGTGCCGGCAAACAGGCCGAGCGGCGCACCGATACCGACGCCGAGCACGGTCATGATGATCGAACCGACGATGGCGTTGCGCAGGCCGCCTTCGGTCGAGCCCGGAGGCGGAGTGTCCGCGACGAAGATCTCCAGGTTCAGACCGGCGATGCCGTTGTAGAGCAGCGTCATCAGGATCAGCGCAAGCCAGGTGACGCCGAAGGCGGCGGCGGCCATGCAGAGTCCGCGAACGACGATGTCCTTGCGGCGGCGGCGTGAATAGATCGGGTTCATGGCGCTAGTTCCCCGCCTTCTTTTCCAGCCGCATCAGCATCAACCGCGCCGCCGCGAGCACGAAGAACGTCAGCACGAACAGCAGCAGGCCTAGCAGGATCAGGCCGGACTGGTGCAGGCCGTCGCTCTCGGCGAACTCGGATGCGATCGCCGCCGAGATCGTGGTGCCCGGGGCAAAGATCGAGGAGGAGATGCGGAACGAATTGCCGATGATGAAAGTCACCGCCATGGTCTCGCCGAGCGCGCGGCCCAGCGCCAGCATGACGCCGCCGATGACGCCGACGCGGGTGTAGGGGATCACCACGCTACGGACGACTTCCCAGGTGGTGCAGCCGACGCCGTAGGCGGCTTCCTTCAGCACCGGCGGCACCGTCTTGAACACGTCGACCGAGATCGAGGTAATGAAGGGCAGCACCATGATCGCGAGGATCAGCGCGGCGTTGAACAGGCTGAGATAGGACGGGGGACCCGCGAAGATCGCGCCCAGCACCGGGACGCCGTCGAAGATCTTGATCATGAAGGGCTGGAAGGTGTTGGCCAGGAACGGGCCTAGCACGAAGAAGCCCCACATGCCGTAGATGATCGAGGGGATGCCGGCGAGCAGCTCGATCGCCATGCCGATCGGGCGGCGCAGCCATTGCGGGCAGAGCTCGGTGAGGAAGATCGCAATGCCGAGACCCACGGGAATGGCGATCAGCATCGCGATGAAGGAGGTCACGAGCGTGCCGTACATCGGCCCGAGCGCGCCGAGCACCGGCGGATCGGCGGACGGCGCCCAGCGCTGCGTCCACAGGAAGGAGAGGCCGTATTCCTTCATCGCCGGGAAGGCGCCGACGATCAGCGAAATGATGATGCCGCCGAGGATGAGCAGCACCGAGATCGCGGAGAGCCGCGTGATCCAGTAGAAGGTGACGTCGCCGAGCTTGAAGGCGCTCAAGGCCTTGGCGCGGTCATACGGTCCGGCGTCGTCGATTACATCGCTCTGAACGGCCATCTCTGCCACGCCGATCCCCTGTGCCCGTTTGATATACGCTTGTTGTCGGTCTTGTTGTTGGTCTTGCGCTCCGGACGCGGCGCGAAGCCGATCCGGAGCGGAGGTCTTGTGAGATCCCGGCGCCCAGTCCGGGACAAGAGCGCTCAGCTCTTGATCTCGGCAGCCCAGGTCTTCTCGATCAGCTGGACGACCGGGTCCGGCATCGGGATGTAGTCGAGCTCTTCAGCCGCCTTGCCGCCGCTCTTGAAGGCCCAGCGGAAGAACTTGATGGCTTCCTGCGAGGCTGCCTTGTCGGTGGCATCCTTGTGCATGAGGATGAAGGTCGCCGCCGTGATCGGCCAGGACTTGTCGCCGGGCTGGTCGGTCAGGATGACGTAGTAGCCGGGAGCCTTGGCCCAGTCGGCGTTGGAAGCCGCGGCCTGGAAGGCCTCGACCGTCGGCTGCACCGGCTTGCCGGCCTTGTTGACGAGACCGGTGTAGGTCAGCTTGTTCTGCTTGGCATAGGCGTACTCGACGTAGCCGATCGAGTTCTTGGTCTGGCTGATGTTGCCCGACACGCCTTCGTTGCCCTTGGCGCCGACGCCGACCGGCCACTCGACCGCGGTGCCCTCACCGATCTTGCTCTTCCAGTCCGCGCTGGCCTTGGAGAGATAGTTCGTGAAGTTGAAGGTGGTGCCCGAACCATCCGAGCGGCGGACCACGGTGATCGCGTCCGACGGCAGCTTCACGTTCGGATTGAGCTTCTTGATCGCGGCGTCGTCCCACTTGGTGATCTTGCCGAGATAGATGCTGGCCAGGGTCTCGCCGTCAAACACCAACTCGCCGGGCTTCACGCCCTCGATGTTGACGACTGGAACGATAGCGCCCATCACCATCGGCCACTGGACGAGGCCGTCCTTCTCGAGCTGCTCGGCCTTGAGAGGCGCGTCGCTGGCGCCGAAGGTCACGGTCTTGGCCTGGATCTGCTTGATGCCGCCGCCGGAGCCGATCGACTGGTAGTTCAGACCGTTGCCGGTCTCTTTCTTGTAGGCGTCAGCCCACTTGGAATAGATCGGGAACGGGAACGTCGCGCCGGCACCCGTGATGTCGGCAGCAAAGGCCGCCGTCGCCGATGCGGCGATCAAGCCGGCAGCGACGATAGTTTTGATGAAATTCATGGTGGTCTCCATACAGGGGAGCGAAGCGCCGTCCGCGCCCGATCGCGCTCCCCGTGCCGCCCCTTTAGGAGCGGTCGGCTGTGCTTTACGAAGGTTTCGTGACAGCTGGATGACACATCCAAGCGATTGAAATCGCTCGACTATCAGGTTTGAGCCGCGGCCTTCGCCTGGGGAAAACAGGCCGTGAAAACGGCGCCCTGCTTGGGTACGCTCTCGATCAAAAGCCGGCCGCGATGGCGGTTAAGAATATGTTTCACCAGCGATAATCCGAGCCCCGTCCCGCCCTGCGAGCGGCTGTCACCGACGTCGACCCGGTAGAACCGCTCGGTCAGTCGCGGCAGGTGCTCGGGCGCGATGCCGGGGCCGAAATCGCGGACCATGACCCGGATTTCCTGAGTTCCATCAGTGGCTGCCGCCGCGGCCAGCGACACGATGACACGTCCGCCCGACGCCCCGTATTTGAGCGCGTTCTCGATCAGGTTCTCGAACAGGCGGAGCAATTCCTCGCGGTCGCCCGCGATCATCACAGGGGTCTCGGGCAGATGGGTTTCGACCTCGACCTGGCGCTCCCGTGCCAGCGGCTCGAGCCCGTCGGCGACCTGGAAGATGATCGGCAGCAGGTCGACCAGGGTGTCGGGCCGCACATGGGCCGACAGCTCGACCCGCGACAGCGAGAGCAGATCGTCGATCAGGCGCGCCATCCGGGTCGCCTGGTTGTGCATGATGCCGAGGAACCGCTCGCGTGCCTTGGGATCGTCCTTGGCCTGGCCCTGGAGCGTGTCGATGAAGCCCGACAGCGCGGCAAGCGGCGTGCGCAGCTCGTGGCTGGCATTGGCGACGAAGTCTGCGCGCATCTCCTCGACCCGGCGCAGCGGCGTCTGGTCGTGGAAGGTCATCAGCATGCATTTGTCAGCGCCGCCGAAGGAGGTCGGCACCGGCACCGGCGTGATGATCAGCTCCATCCAGCGATCGACCGGGACGTGGTCGAGATAGGTCGCACGCCGCGGTTCGGTGGTGGCGATCGATTCACGCAGCGCCGTGATGATCTCCGGCGAGCGCAGCGCGAACTGGGCGAGCTCGTTCTTGCGCAGCGCCGGCGCCAGCTGGGCGGCTGCGGCATTGAGATGGATGACACGCCCGGCGCGGTCGAGCAGCACGGCCGGATCCGGCATACCGGCGACGACCGCGGCCACCGCCGCGCTCTCGACCGGGTTGACGCGGCGGGTGTCGTCGCGCGAGGCGGCGTTGTCGTGCAACCGCCAGGGGATCAGCGCCGCGGCCGCGATGCAGAGGAACACCGCGGCCGCACGTATCACCGACAATTCGCCGAGCGAGACCACCACCGACAGCGCCAGCGCCGCGGCGATCAGGATGACGGTCGAGTGCCGCAGCCGGTCGGACCAGGGCTGCGCGGAGGGAGAAGATGGGGCGTCGATCGCCATCGGGGCGGGCTTCTCCTAAGGGGATGCGCCGGTCAGGCGCCGGTGTCGCTGCGCTCTCTCACATAGGCGGCTTCACGCGCCGGGCCGGGGTCGAGCTTGAGCGCCGCCTGCTGCAAGCGCTTCGATCGAGCGCCGATTATAACCTCGCGAAACGTCAGCAAGATTACAGATATGACGAAGGGGGAGAGATAATAGAGGACGCGGAACAGGAGCATGCCACCCAGCAGTTCCTCGCGGTCCATCTGCCAGAGGCCGACCAGCATGGCGGCATCGAACACGCCGAGCCCTCCCGGCGAGTGGCTGGCGAATCCGAGCAAGGTCGCCGAGACGAAGATCACCGCCACCACGACGAAGCCGAGATTGGGCTCGTCCGGGACCAGCACGTACATCGCGAGCGCACAGAAGCCGAGATCGATGATGCCGATGGCGATCTGGAGCAGCGTCAGCGGGCCGCCCGGCAGCACCACGGTCCAGGGCCCGCGGCCGACCACCCGCGGCTGGGTCCAGACCCAGACCACATAGGCGACCAGCCCCACGATGATCAGCATCGCCAGCATCCGGTTCAGCCAGGGCGGAAGCTGGTCGATCGAGGCCGCAGCTTCCGGATGGTAGGAGATACCAAGGCCGAGCACCGCGGCATTGCCGAGCCAGAAGGTCAGGCCGGCGAGAAAGCAGATCTTTGCGACGTCGATCGCGTTCAGGCCATAGGCCGAATAGATGCGGTAGCGCACCGCGCCGCCGGTGAAGACGCTGGCGCCGACATTGTGGCCGATCGAATAGCTGGTGAAGGCGGCGAGTGCATTGATGCGGTAGGGCACATGGGCGTGGCCGATCGCGCGCACCGCGAACAGATCGTAGAAGGTCAGGGTGAAATAGCCAGCGGCCACGAACAGCGCCGCCATCGCAATCTGGCTCGGCTCGGTGCTCTTGATCGCTTCGAGGACCTCGTTGACGTCGATGCCCCGCAGCATGTGGTAGAGCACATAGCAAGCGATGCCGATGACGGCGACGCTGATCACAACTCCAAGCTTATGCAGGACTTGCTTCTGGCGCAGAAACGTCATCGCCCTGCGTATGGCTTCCAGCATCTAGACCTCGAACAACGCTTCAACGGCCGGGGTGGCCGGTGGGCAGGCGGACGACGCACAGGCATTCAACGAACCCTTGCCGCCGGCTCCGGCATCGCGCATGCCCCATGCCCCTCCACTAGCGCGTTTTGGGGCGGAGTGGAATTCAGCAATTCGAACAAATACTCGTGCCTTCAATATTTTAGGCAGGGTTGCGGGCTCCTGATGCACGGATTGGCGCTTTCGGCGGCAAGACTGACGCGAATCTCCATGGCAATCCTGCGCAGTCGCCATGAAGTTTTGATGATTTCGGCCGCACAATGTTCCGCCACGACTTAAGTCGACGTCAATCTATGGGCCGCCCCCGCCTGGCGAAAGAGGGGTGACTGGCGCTGTTGTTCAGGGATTTGAGGTGGCCCGAAAGGCCGCGGCCTCAGGAAGCGATCGGATTCCGCCTTGGAATTCCGCCTTGGATCAGTGCCACGCGGAAGTGACGGCGGCTACGATTTCGTCGGTACCGGGAAAGTGGCCCTTGCTGCGGCTGGCGACGATGCTGTCGCCGACCTTGACCTGGAAGATCCCACCCTTGGCGGGCACGAGAGCCGGCTCCAGCGCCAGATGCTGCCGCAGCGCAGCAGCGGCGTCCCTAGCGCGCTTCTCGTAGCCGCAGGGACGGCAATAGATGATGGTCACATCAGCCATTTCGCCCGCCTTCAGGCAGCGCGCGCTGCTGGCGCACGGCTTCGATGCCGGCGATCCAGCCGGCGACGGAGCGGCCGATCGCCTCGGGGTGATCCTCCTGGAGAAAGTGCAGCCCGGGTCCGAGGCGGACCAATGCGCAGTGCTTCAGCGAGGCTGCGAACCGCTCGGCGAATTCGGGCGCGACGAGCGCACCGGGCGTGCCCGAGAACAACAGCTTCGGATAGGACGATGCAGCGAGCGCCGCATGCGCGGATTGGAGCGTCTCGTAGACGTCGGCGGGCTCGCCCGCGATCGGCAGCTCGCGGGGAAAGGCGAGAACGGGACGGCGGCTCTCCGACGTCGGGAACGGCGCACGGTAGGGCGCCATCTCGTCCTCGCCGAGCTTGCGGACGATGCCACCGGGCAGCACGCGCTCGACGAACGCATTCGCCTCGAGGATCATCGCTTCGCCCTCGCCCGGCGTCCTGAATTTGCGGAACGCCGCCCTCGCCGCCTCGGCGTGGTCCTGCTCCTCCGCGACCTCGGTGTGGTGAAAGTCCTGCCAGGTCGGCATCGGGCGGATGAACTCCATGAAGGCAAGGCCGCGCACGAAATCCGGCCGGCGCGCGGCGAGATGGAACGCGAGCGCGGTGCCCCAGTCCTGCGCGACAAGATAGGCCGATTTGATGCCGCGCTGTTCGATGAATGCATCGAGATAGCGAACATGATCGACGAAGCGATAGCCGATGTCGGGCTTGCCGGATTGGCCGAAACCGACGAGATCGGGCGCGATGCAATGTGCGACCGGCGATACAAGCGGCAGGATGTTGCGCCAGATATGCGACGACGTCGGGTTGCCGTGCAGGAACAGGGCAGCGGGCGCATCGCGATCTCCCGCCTCGCGATAGGCCATCGTGGTTCCCAGCACAGACGCTTTGAGAATCTCGATTTCAGTTGGCTTGCTCATGTCAGCTCCCTGAAGACGGTTTGAAAGGCGATGGTCTTGAAACGTTCGAGGGCGTTGGGATTGCGGTCGACCTTCATGCGCAGGATTGCGCCCTGCCAGGACGCGAGCAGGAAATCGGCAAGCTCTTCGGGCTCGAAATCGGATGCGATCTCGCGGTACGTCTGAGCGTCCCTGATGCAGGCGGCGAACGGCGCGCGCCACTCGGCAAAGATTTCGGCGAGACGCGCGCGCAGCATTTCGCTGCTGGCTGATGCCTCCAGGCTGAGATCACCGATCAGGCAGCCGCGGCCATAGCCGTCGGCCTCGAGCCGGCCGGTGATGATGTCGAGATAGCGGCGCAGCCGCGCGCGCGGCGTCAGCGAGGTGTCGTCGAGCGCCTCCGCGACCAGTCCCCTCGTGGTGTCGAAGTAGCGGTCGAGCACCTCGGAGGCGAACACCTCTTTGGAGCGAAAATGGTTGGTGAAGGACCCCTGCGGCGCGCCTGCCGCAGCGGTGACGTCACGCACGCTGGTGCCGTGATAGCCGGTCCGGAACATGACCTTCAGGCCGGCATCGAGGATGGCGTCTTTGAGTGAGGGCTTTGGCATGAGAAAAACAATACGTACGTACGTATTAATGTCAAGCGCGTTCTGATCCTTCGGCAATTTGCTTGCCGATCAGGCCGTTATCGCGATGTTGGATAGAGGCCCGCCCCCGAGCGAGCCCAAGGGCTCAGGCCGCAGGCTGGCTCCGCGAGACCACCCTGTCGCGCAGCCAGGCGCCGATGGTGCAGCCGACGAGGTAACAGGCGAACATGACCAGCCCGAGATCGAGCCAATAGCCGAACCGGCCGGGCACCACGTGCGCGAGGGAAGCTGCGACCAGGGCGGCGGCAAGCACGGCGAGCCAGCGCGCGGTCACCTTCGAGGTACCGTTGCCGCGCTGGACCACCGAGATCCAGCCCATGCAAAAACCCAGCAGCAGCGAGCCGATCAGCCAGCCCAGATGGAATGAGACGAGATAGGGCATCGTCACCTCACCAGAAATTCGATGCGGCGGTTCTGCGCCTTGCCTTCGTCGGTGTCATTGCCGGCGAGGGGCTGCGTGGCGCCATAGCCGACCGGGGTGAAGCGGGTGGCCGGCAGCCCGGCCTTGACCAGATAGTCGATCACGGCCTGCGCGCGCTTCTCCGAGAGAGCCTGGTTGAAGGAGTCCTCACCATCGGCATCGGTGTGGCCGGCCACCTCGATATTGGTGGTGGGGCAGCGCAGCGCCGTCTCGATCAGGTGGTCGAGAATGCCGGCGGAATCCGGATCGATGTCGGCGCGTTTCGTTGCGAAGCGGATCTTGCCCTTGTTCAGGAGCTCCGAGAACAATTGCTGGCAGACCGTCCCGTCGACCGGACCCGCGGCAGGCTTCACCGTAATCTCCGGCTTGTACTGCCAGTTCTTCGGAAAGTCCTTGCCGAGGCCTGCGCGGATGTCGTTGGCGGCGCCTTCGTAGAGCGCATCGCCCGACAGCTTCACCTCGCGATCGGACACCACGAGTGTACCGGTCGACAGCCGCGACAGCGCGCCGAGCGCTGCGACCACGGCAGTATTGAAGGAGCCGGGTGCGCCGACGCTAGCCTTGAGATTGTCGACGACCTTTTCGGTGAAGAACTTTCGCGAGGCACTCGTTGCAATGGCCGCGTGCACGTTGTTGTCAGGCACGTAGCCCGTCAGCGTCACCGTCGCGGCGACCGGGTCCTTGTAGGCCTGGAAGATGTAGGGCGGCGCCTTGACATCGTTGGCGGCGATCGAAAAGCCCTCGGGCAGGTTCTTGAGCGCGGCCGCGATCGCCTCACGGCCGCCGAGGTCGCGCGCCATGCCCGACAGATTGACCTTGGTGTCGGTGATCGTGATCTTGCCGTCCTTGAGCTTGCCGATCTGGTCGAGCAGCAGCATCGCGGCCGCCTCGAACCGCGGCGGCGCGCCGCGCGCCAGGCCCATCTGATCGGCGACCTCGGTCCCGCTGACCTCCTTGCGCGCGGCCTCGGTCAGGCGCGCCTTCATCGACGGCAGGGGCGCGGAGCCGGACAGCGTCACCCGCACCACGTCACGCTCGGCATTCCAGACGAAGGGCGTTGCTTCGGGAACAAGGCGGGTCCGGTCGTCGACCAGGCGCACGCCCGGGACGAGCTCGACCGCCATCACGGCATCGCGGCGTCCCTCCTCGGAAAAGGCGTCCGCGGCGAGACTGACGTCCCGGCCGTCGACCGCGATCCGGGTCTTGTCCAGAACGGTCTCCTTGAGCGCCGCCGAGCTGCGGGCGGACAGGTCCGCCTCGACCGGCAAGGTATTATTCCAAGCCGCAAATCCCCACATGACGGCCAGGGGGATCAGCCCTGGCCACCATTTGCTGGCCCACCTGAAAAGCTTCTGCATTCAACGACCCGAACTCTGGAACCGGAGACAAAACAAACCCTTGGCGGGCTGTCAAACCGGAAATGATGCCCTTCCGAAGGCCATGCGTCGACAATTGGAATAACTTTTTCTTCAAGGGTTCTTCCGTAAGTTGAAAGTGGAATGCCAGAGTTCGCCAGCCGGTCATGAAACAACTCCGAAACAACGTCATCCGCGCCGGGCTTGGGGCACTCTATTTCAGTGGGGCGCACCACCTGTTGCGCCCTCTTTTGTCGGGCGTCGGCGCCATTTTCATGCTGCACCACGTGCGGCCGGCCCGCGAGGCCGCGTTCCAGCCGAACCGGCACCTCGAAGTCACCCCCCATTTTCTGCGCGCCACCCTGAGCCATTTGCGCTCGCGCGGGATCGACATCATCAGCATGGACGAGCTGCATGAACGGCTGGTGCAAGGCCGGTTCACCCGCCCCTTCGCTGCCTTCACCCTCGACGACGGTTACCGCGACAATCTCGAATTCGCGCTGCCGGTTCTGCGCGAATTTGACGCGCCCCTGGCCGTCTATGTCGCGAGCGAATTTGCCGAGGGCACCGGACGTCTGTGGTGGACCGCGCTGGAAACCGTGATCGCCAAGGCCGACCAGATCGACATCCAGATCGGCAATTCCGCGCTGCGGCTGGATGCAACGACCCCTGCCGCAAAACAAATGGCGTTCGACCGCCTGCACGATTGGCTGCGCGCGCTGCCGGGCGAACATGATCTCAAGCGCGAGATCGAGGCGCTCTGCGCCAGATACGACGTCGACATGGCCGCGCTGTGCCGCAGCCTGTGCCTGTCCTGGGACGAGGTGAAGGCATTTGCCGCCGATCCGCTGGTCACGATCGGCGCGCACACCATCAGCCATTGCAATCTTGCCAGGCAGAGCGAGGGGATCGCCGCACAGGAGATGGCGGTAAGCCGCGCGCGGATCGAGCAGGCGCTCGGCCGTACCGTACTGCACTTCGCCTACCCCTATGGCGACCGCGAAGCGGCGGGCGAGCGTGAATTCACTCTCGCTGCATCGGCCGGCTTCAAGACCGCGGTGACGACCCGGCCCGGCATGCTGTTCGCAGAAAATGCCGCCCACATGACCGCGCTGCCGCGCGTCTCGCTCAACGGCAATTACCAGGACGCGCGAATTTTGCCGGTGCTGACCTCGGGCGCCGCGACCGCGATGTGGAACGGCTTTCGCCGGATCGCGGCGGCCTAAGCCTCATTCTCCGCTGTCGTCCCTGCGAACGCAGGGACCCATACCGCGGAAGCTATCAATCACACTCGAAAGAAGTACCGGACGACGAATCCTCGCCAAACTCCTCCCTGGGGGTATGGGTCCCTGCTTTCGCAGGGACGACATTGAGTTGGTTGGACCGCTGGCGCGTCTCACTCCCGTCTCACCCAAGCGCCTTCCTTGACTCCCCTCTCCGCCGCGCTCAAAACGGCGTCAACCAAGGGAGGCACCATGTTCAACGATCTGTTCTCGCTCAAGGGCCGCGTCGCGCTCGTGACCGGCGGCTCGCGTGGCATCGGCAAGATGATCGCGGCGGGCTTCCTCGCGCAAGGCGCGGCGAAGGTCTACATCACCGCACGCAAGGCCGGGCCATGCGAGGCCACGGCGAAAGAACTCTCCGCCCAATATGACGGCGAATGCATCGCGCTGCCGATCGACATCTCGACCATCGAAGGCTGCGACAAGCTCGCCTCCGAGATCATCAAGCTGGAGCCGAAGCTCGACATCCTCGTCAACAATGCGGGCGCGGCCTGGGGCGCGGAGTTCGACGAATTCCCGGAGAGCGGCTGGGACAAGGTGATGGACCTCAACGTCAAGTCGCTGTTCTTCCTGACCAAGGCGCTGGCAAAGCCGCTGCGCGCGGCGGCGTCGCACGAGCGGCCGGCCAAGGTGATCAACATCGCCTCGGTCGACGGCATCTTCGTCAATCCCAGCGAGACCTACTCCTACGCCGCCAGCAAGGCCGCCGTGATCCATCTGACGCGGCGCATGGCGACGAAACTGATCAAGGACAACATCAACGTCACCGCGATCGCGCCGGGCGCGTTCAAATCCGACATGAACCGCGCCGCGCGCGACCATGCGGACGAGGTCGCAAAGCGCATTCCGGCGCGGCGTATCGGTACCGATGAGGACATGGCCGGCGTGGCAATCTATCTCGCCTCGCGCGCGGGTGATTACGTGGTCGGCAACACCATCGCGGTGGATGGTGGCGTGGTGTACGCCAATGCCGGGCTAGAGATCGCGGGGTAGGCGGGCTTATTGCAGTGCGGACGGTGCGCTCCCTCGCCCCGCTCTTGCGGGGAGAGGGTTGGGGTGAGGGGCCTCTCTCCACGCGTGAGATTGTCGCCGCACCTGTACCCCCTCACCCGGATCGCATCTGCGATGCGATCCGACCTCTCCCCGCAAGCGGGGAGAGGTAAAAAGGTTACGACTCGATCTTCACGTACTCGAAATCGCCGGGCTTGTTGTCGATGCCGACCTTCGGCGGCGAGATCCAGGAGGCGAACTTGCCGGTCTCGGTGACGGGCTGCATCAGCGAGGTGATGAAGTCGCCGTCGGCGGTCGAGGGCAGCCACTCGTCCTTGCGCTTCGCCCAGGTGGCATCGTCGATCAGAATGCCGTCGGGCGTCGCATGCACGTCCTTGAACTCGCCGATGTGACGGTGGAAGGCGACGTTCGGCAGCGTCAGCTTGAAATCATAGCCCGCGGTCGAGATCACCTTATTCCAGCGCAGCATGCCCTTGACGCAGTCCTGGCTGTAATCGTCGCGCAGACGCATGTTGAGCGCGGTCAACGCCGGCTCGTCGACCAGCTTGATCTCGCCGTTGATGAACTTGAGCACCGGATAGGTGGCGTTCTTGAGCTGGTGATCGTCGTCGATCTGGGTCTCGTGATAACGGCCCTTGATGCCGGTGTTGAAGGCGTTGGCCGCGTTGGTCGAGACCTCCGAGCCGAACAGGTCGAGCGACAGCGTATAGTGCAGGTTCAGCTTCTTCTGGATCGTCGGCAGGTCGATCACGCCGAGCGCGCGAACCTTTGCGATGTCGGCGGGATCGGTGATGCCGGCTTCGCGCATCGCGTCACACGTGCGCTGCACGACGCGGGTAATGCCGGTCTCGCCGACGAACATGTGGTGCGCTTCTTCCGTCAGCATGAAACGGCAGGTGCGCGACAAGGGATCGAAGCCCGACTGCGCGAGCGAGTGCAGCTGCATCTTGCCGTCGCGGTCGGTGAAATAGGTGAACATGAAGAAGGACAGCCAGTCCGGCGTCGCCTCGTTGAAGGCACCGAGCATGCGCGGCGCATCGGCATCGCCGGAGCGACGGCGCAGCAAGTCATCCGCTTCCTCGCGGCCGTCGCGGCCAAAGTACTTCTGGAGCAGGTAGACCATTGCCCAGAGGTGACGGCCTTCCTCGACATTGACCTGGAACAGATTGCGCATGTCGTAGAGCGAGGGCGCGGTCTTGCCGAGGTGGCGCTGCTGCTCGACGGAAGCCGGCTCGGTGTCGCCCTGGATCACGATCAGGCGGCGCAGCATGGCGCGGTACTCGCCCGGGACTTCCTGCCACGCCGGCTCGCCAAAATGCTCGCCGAACGGCACGACGCGGTTTTCCTCCTGCGGCGCAAGCAGAATGCCCCAGCGGTAGTCGGGCATGCGGACATAGTCGAACTTGGCCCAGCCGCGCGGATCGACGGAGTAGGCGGTGCGCAGATACACCAGCGATTCCTGGAAGCCTTCCGGCCCCATGTCGCTCCACCAGTCCATATAGCCGGGATGCCATCCTTCCAGCGCCTTCAGCACCTGGCGATCTTCGGCGAGATTGACGTTGTTGGGAATCTTGGTCGAGTAGTCGACGTTCATGATGTTCATGTTCATGGCCGTGCTCCTTGCGATCTCTTTCCGTCATGCCCGGCCTTGTGCCGGGCATCCACGTTCTTGCTTCCTCAAGCGAAGGACGTGGATGGCCGGGACAAGCCCGGCCATGACGCAGTGAATGTCGTTAGACTCTCGTCATATCGAATTTCGGCTTCTGGCCGCTGCCGTAGCGGCGCAGTGCGCCTTCCTCGCCGACCGCGTTCGGGCGCTGGAAGATCCAGTTCTGCCACGCGGTGAGGCGCGCGAAGATTTTCGATTCCATCGTCTCCGGGCCGACGAAGCGCAGGCTGGCTTCCATGCCGGTGAGGCTGTCGGGCGAGAAGCTGGCGCGCTCCTCCAGGAACACACGGACCTCATCGTCCCAATCGATGTCGTCGAGCGCGAAGGTGACGAGGCCGAGCTCTTCCGCCTGCTCGGCGTCGAGCGCGGTGCCCATGGTGGCTTCCGCACGCTCGACGTCGGACGGATCGGCCTGGAAGCGCGATTCAAGCCGAGTCAGGCCGTGGCTCATCGGATACGGACCGAAGTTCATGGCCGACAATTCGATCGACGGCGGCGGACGGTTGTCGCCCTGGCGCGTGCCGATCAGCATGTAGGAGCGGTCTGCGGCGAAGACGAGCTCAGCGAGCGTGCCGGCAAAGCAGGAGCCGGGCTCGACCAGCGTCACCAGCGTGCGCGAGGTGACGTCGATGCGCTTCAGCACGCGCTTCCAATAGTGCCTGATTTCGTTGACCAGCCAGTGCGCCTTGTTGGCTTCGAGGAAGGCATCGGATGCCAGCACATGGGCGCGGTCGCCATGGCTCTTGAACACCAGCATCGCAATCTCGAGCTCGTTGATGCGCAGATGCAGGATGGCGTCGTCGAGCTCGCGCGCGACCTGGAGCGGCCAGAACGAAGGCCCCTGCGCCATCATGCCGTCGATGTCGGCCGGCGGCGCGGTCTCCGGCGCCTTGATCGAGATGGTGGCGATGCGCGCCGTGCGATCGATGTCGACGCTGACAAAACCGTAGCGGATGCTGGTCTCGTCGATGACGCGCCTGAGCGGCGTCAACGCGATGCCCTTGCCGCTGCCCTTGCGCTTCGACTGGCCTGCGAACTCCCTGGCGCGCTCGGCGATCTTGGCCTCGAGCTTCGAGTTCGGCGCGATCTCGTCGACGAGACGCCACTGCACGGCGCGCTTGCCCTTCACGCCTTCCTCGATGGTGCAGAAGAAATCGGCGTGGTCGCGGCGCACCTTGCGCTTGTCGACGACGCGGGTGAGGCCGCCGGTGCCCGGCAGCACCGCGAGCAGCGGCACTTCGGGCAGCGCAACGGCCGACGAGCCGTCATCGGCGAGGATGATGTGGTCGGTCGCGAGCGCCAGCTCATAACCGCCGCCGGCGGCCGAGCCGTTCACCACCGTGATGAAGCGCTGGCCGGAATTCTCCGACGAATCTTCCATGCCGTTGCGGGTCTCGTTGGTGAATTTGCAGAAGTTCACCTTGTGGGCATGCGTCGAGCCCGCGAGCATGCGGATGTTGGCTCCGGCGCAGAACACGCGGTTCTTGGCCGAGCGCATCACCACGACCTTCACCTCGGGGTGTTCGAAGCGCAGGCGCTGGACGACGTCCGCCAGCTCGATGTCGACGCCGAGATCGTAGGAATTGAGCTTGAGCAGATAGCCCTCGAACAGGCCGCCATTCTCGTCGACGTCCATGGTCAGGGTGGCGACGTCGCCATCGACCGCGAGCTTCCAGTGCTTGTAGCGGGACGGTTCGGTCTGGAAATCGATGAATGTCGCGCCGCCTGCGAGGCGCCGATCTTCCCCGGCCATGGGCCACCCTTGAGCTTGTTTATGCGTTTTGGCTGTAGCGTTAGATGCACAATAATGCATCTTTTCGAAAGCGTCTAGCCCTTAACGGCCATCGCATGCACTTTGTTTCATGAGCCTATTGAGACCGCACAATGGCGCCGAGGGTGATCCAGTCCGCCTTGGAGAGTTGGGGACGGCCCAGCTTGGCCTGGAGCAGAGCCGTCAGCGCCGGAATGGGGAAGCTCTCGACAAAGCCGTCGCCGCCCGCGGCCGCCTTGCGAGAGTTCAGCGCCTGCAACTCTGCCTGCGCGTCGCCGAACAGGCGCGCGGCCGAATGCAGCCGCTGCATGCGCAGTCGCAAATTGGCATTGGCGATGTGAATGCAGGCGCGCAGCAGAATGCGCTCACGACCGCCTTGCGGGGCTGCGGCCCACACCGCTTCCAGCACCTCATGCGATTCCCAGAAATAGCCGCGGTCGTTGAGCGCGAGCCCGTAGCGCAGCGCCGGATGGCGCGCCGGCACGTAGCCGCGGAACGCCGGGGGCACCAGCGCCTTGGCCAAATCAAGCGTCTCGTAATCCGCGTCGACCCCGTCGGTCTCGCCCGGCACATAGGCCCATCGCGGCCACGGCAACGGGCCGCTCGCATCCGAAGGCACATTCATGGATGTGCCTCCGCAGGATCATGCGGCGCGTCCTTCAAGTCCCTGATCGTCGCGCAGGGCCGCTCTTGCAAATTGCTCAATCGCGTCAAGCGTCGCCCCCGGCGCTTCACGATGCGGGGAATGTCCCGCGTCTGAAATAATTTTCAAATCTACCGGACAATAACACTCTTCCTGCGCAATATCGACCTGTCGCAGTGTCCCATACTGGTCGTCCTTACCCTGCACGACCAGGATGGGAACGCGGATGTAGGCGAGATATTCCGAAATGTCCCAGTCGCGGAATTTTGGATCGAGCCAGGCGCCGTTCCAGCCGTAGAAGGCGTTGTCGACATCCTTGTGCCAGCGCGCCAGCTTCGCCTTGAGGTCGGTGGTCTCGAAGGTCGTCTTGATCGCTGCGATGGATTTCACCGAGATGTCCTCGACGATGAAATGCGGCGCCATCAGCACGAGGCCTTGCAGACGGTGATCCTGATGCGCGCCGGCATAGATCGTCGCGATCGAGGCGCCATCGGAATGGCCGAGCAAGAGGCCGCGCTTGAAGGAAATCGCGTCGAGGATTTTCGGCAGCACATCCAGCGCCTCGCGCTGCATGTAATCGAGCGGCCGCGGCAGCGTGACCGGGCTCGACTGGCCGTAGCCCGCGCGCGAATAGACGAAGATGCCGGCGCCGGTGGCTTGCTGGAGATTCTCGGGCAAGTCGCCCCACAGGCCGACGGAGCCGAGGCCTTCGTGCAGCATCACGATGGTCGGCGCGTCGGCGGATTGCGGCGCGAGCCATTTGTATTCGAGGCTGGCGCTGCCGATGGTCAGGAAGCCGGTGGGGGTGAGGTTGGTCATTTCTTCGCTCTTCTTTCTCCGTCGTCATGCCCGGGCTTGACCCGGGCATCCACGCCTTTCCTCAATCGCGGATGCACGTGGATGGCCGGGTCAAGCCCAGCCATGACGACCGATTGCTAGTTTGCGCCCTCGCGCAATTTGAATCGCTGGATCTTCCCCGTCGCCGTCTTCGGCAGCGACTCCACCACGTCGATCCAGCGCGGGTATTTCCACGGGCCGATCTTCTGCTTGACGTGCTCCTTCAGCATCTCCTGCAAGTCCGCCGTCGCCGCGCCGGGGCGCAGCACGACGAAGGCCTTCGGCTTCAGCAGGCCTTCCGGATCGGCTTCCGGCACGACGGCGGCTTCCAGCACGGCGGGATGCGTGATCAGCGCGCTCTCGACCTCGAACGGCGAGACCCAGATGCCGGACACCTTGAACATGTCGTCGGCGCGGCCGCAGAAGGTGTAGCGGCCTTCGCCATCGCGGACATATTTGTCGCCGGTGCGGGTCCACGGACCTTCAAAGGTGCGGCGGCTCTTGTGGCGCTGGTTCCAGTAGCCCTCGCCGGCGGAGGGCGCATCGACCAGCAGCTCGCCGACCTCGCCGTCGGCGACATCCTGGCCGGCCTCGTTGACGAGCCGCACCGCATAGCCCGGCACCGGCTTGCCGGAGGAGCCGTATTTGATGTCGCCGGGCGCGTTCGACAGGAAGATGTGCAAGAGCTCGGTCGAGCCGACGCCGTCGAGGATGTCGACGCCGAAGCGCGCCTTCCAGCTGTTGCCGACGGATTCCGGCAGCGCCTCGCCGGCCGAGGTGCAGATGCGGAGCGACTTGCCGCCGCGCTCGCTCTTCATCGTCTCGTCGTTGAGCATCGACGCGAACAATGTCGGCACGCCATAGAAGATCGAGGGATTGTACCTGTTCATCAGGTCGAACATGCGCGCCGGCGTCGGGCGCTCGCTGTTCAGCACCACGGTGGCGCCGACCGACATCGGGAAAGTCAGCGCATTGCCGAGGCCATAGGCAAAGAACAGTTTTGCCGCAGACAGGCAGACGTCGCTCTCGCGGATGCCGAGCACCTGCTTTGCGTAGGTGTCGGCGGTCGCCTGCATGTTCGAATGCAGATGGCGTACGCCCTTGGGCATGCCGGTCGAGCCGGAGGAATAGAGCCAGAACGCCGGCTCGTCGGGATGCGTCGCGGCGGTGGTGAACTGGTCGCTCTCATCAGCGAGCTCTTCCGCGAGCTGCTTATGGCCGTTCTGCTTGGCGCCGGAGACCACGACATGCTCGAGATCCGGCATGCGGCCGACGACGTCCTTGATAACGGGATAGAGCGCTTCGGAGACGAACAGCACGCGCGCGCGGCAGTCGGCGAGGATGTAGGCGTATTGGTCCGCGGTCAGCAGCGTGTTCAGCGGCACCGGCACGATGCCGGCGCGGATCGCGCCCAGGAACACGATCGGGAAATCGACCGTGTCAAGCATGATCATCGCCACGCGCTCCTCGCGGCGGACCCCGAGCCGGCGCAGCATGTTGGCGGCGCGCCGGGTCTCGCGCTGAAGCTCGCCATAGGTGAGCCGCGAGACGGTGTCGTCGAAGACGAGCTTGCCGCCCCTGCCGTCCTCGACGTTGCGGTCGAGCAGCCAGGTCACCGCGTTATAGGATCCCTCGCTCACGGACTTCTCCCCCGAATTTGGAATTATAATTCATAGAAAGACACCGCGGCAGCTTGCTGTCAATGCTGGCAGGCACTATGTTTCATTAAAATGCGCCGCAGGACACCCCCTAAAGAAGGCCCATGATCTGCAGTCCATGACCGACAGTCCCGACGCCGAATCCCGATTTCTCGAACAGCTCGGCCAGCGCGTGCGCACCATGCGCGCGCTGCGCGGCATGTCGCGCAAGGTGCTCGCCAAGGTATCAGGGATTTCGGAGCGCTACATCGCGCAGCTCGAGAGCGGCAAGGGCAACGTCTCCATCGTGCTGCTCCGCCGCGTCTCCGACGCGATGGGCGCGCATCTGGAAGATTTGCTTCCCTCGGCCGACCCGACGCCGGACTGGCAGATGTTTCGCGATCTCCTGCGCAAGGCGACGCCGGCGCAGATCGCTCAGGCCAAGGACGTTCTCGCCGGCGGCAGCGCCTCGGCGCCGCGGCGCGCGCCGTTCTGCGGCATCGCACTGATCGGCCTGCGCGGCGCCGGCAAATCGACACTTGGGCGGATGCTGGCAAAGAAGGTCGGCTGGAGTTTTGTGGAGCTCAACAAGGAGGTCGAGCAGCAGAACGGGCTCTCGGTCGCCGAGATCATCGCGCTCTACGGCCAGGAAGGCTTTCGCCGCATGGAGCAGGCAGCGCTGCAACAGCTGCTCGCACGCAACGAGCTGATGGTGCTGGCGACCGGCGGCGGCATCGTGTCGGAGCCGTTGACCTTCGACCAGATCCTGTCGTCGTTCTACACGATCTGGCTGAAGGCCGAGCCCGAAGAACACATGGCCCGCGTTCGCCGCCAGGGCGATCTGCGGCCGATGGCGGACGACCGCTCCGCAATGGCCGAGCTGCGCAACATCCTGCTGAGCCGCGAACCGCTGTATTCGCGCGCGACGGCGGTGGTGGATACGGCAGGGCTGTCGGTCGATGCCGCGGCTGCAAGGCTGATCGATGCGGTGCGGCCGGTGCTGCAGAACGAAGCGCGCAGCTTCGGGCTGCGGAGTGTGGCGCTTTAGCTCTCTGCGGCTTCCAAACTCTCCGTCGTCGTCCCTGCGAACGCAGGGACCCATAGCGCGTGATCCATCGATTGTTCGCGCGGCCAATCCCGAACAACCAATCTTCGCACAACACCTCCCTGTGGTTATGGATCCCGGATCTGCGCTTCGCTTGTCCGGGACGACAGCGGAGGTTTGTGCGCGACCTCCGATGACCATATATCCGATCGCAGCAGTAAACATCAGGACCAACGATGACCTCCAGCGACGTCACCACCTCCATGTTCGAGCGGATCGGCGGCAGCGGCACGATCGACCTTCTGGTCGATCGCTTCTACGACCGCATGGACACGCTGCCGGAGGCGCAGATGATCCGCGTTATGCATGCGGATGATCTCGGCCTGATCAGGGACGTGCTGAAGCGCTATCTCAACGAATGGACCGGCGGCCCAAAGCTCTATACTCCCGAGAAGGGCCATCCGCGGCTGCGGCAGCGGCATATTGGTTTTGCCATTGGCGATGCCGAGCGCGATGCGTGGCTGCTCTGCATGCGTGGCGCGCTGGAGGAGACGATCACGGACGCTGCCGCGCGGCAGGACCTTGACAAGGCGATATCGGGCCTTGCCGACTGGATGCGCAATCGCAGCTAGCCGCGTTCAGTCGAGGCCGAGTGCGCTGATGTCGGCGGCAAGCTTCACACCGGGGATCCGCGGCGCCAGGTGGGTTTTGACGGCGTAGCCGCCGAGGAAAATGTTTGGACGGCTGGTCGCCGGCAATGCCTGCACGCGCTCGATGAGCGACGCCACGGCATCGCACTGCTCGCGTAGGGCGATCGAAACGAGCAGCGTCTTGGGCTCACCCGCGGTCGCCGGCTCGGACAGGACATCGAGAACGGTGAGATCGTCGACATGGCGCGTCCGCCATCCCTGGTTTTGCAGCCAGAGGCCGAGGATGCGAATGCCCACCACGTGGATATTGCCCGGCGCGTTCATCAGGAGATAGCAGCCGTCGCCTGCATGCCGCGCCGGCTGCGACCAGGCCTGCCTCATCTTGGCCTCGACAAGATCGACGACCCGCTCGGCAAAGGCAGTGAATTCGTGCTCGCCCGCGACGGTGAGCGTGCCGCGCTCCCAGGCGTTGCCGACCTCGTAGAGCATCGGCGCGATCATGCCGATGAGAATGTCGACCGGCCGGCAATTGGCGACGATGGCCTGGTCGACCAGCGGCCCAGCCGCGTCGAAATCGCTCCTGCGACCCGCGGCAAACAGCGCCTGAAAGATATCCCGCAGCACGACCGCATGGGCATATTCATCGCCGCTGAGCAAATCCGGCTGTTCACCCGAGCATTTCCGGCACAGCCCGTGCGTGATGCTGAAGTCGGCGTACGGCCGCATCTCGCCGATGAATTGCTGGCAATGGGCACACCATTTCAGCACGCTCTGACTCCCCAAGGGCCACATTAAGGGCGTCGGCTCCGGTAAGCGTAACGCAGCATTGCCGCTTTCGAAAGCGGCAACGTCGCAACGCAAGTGGTGACGGGGTAGTGTCGCGTGCGGCATAGGCGGCTTGCAACGAACGAATTTGAGTCCCGCGGAGACTGCCTGCTAAGCTTGACGCATGACAGCACCCCTGCCCGACACGATCCGTCGCCTCTATACCGATCCCGGCGAGTACATCGACAGCGATCATCCCGCCGTGCGGCAATTCGCCGAGACCGCCGTGCGCGCGGATGCCAGCGAACGCGAGAAGGCGAGCGTGCTCTACAAGGCGGTGCGCGACGGCATCCGCTACAACCCTTACGTCAGCATGCGCGTCGCCGACACGTTTCGCGCATCGAGCGTGCTTGCCGCGGGGCAAGGCTATTGCGTCGGCAAGGCCTCGCTCTATGCCGCCGCCTGCCGCGTCCACGGCATTCCCGCCCGGGTCGGCTTTGCGGATGTGAAGAACCATCTCACCACTGAGAAGCTGCGCGCGAGCATGGGCACCGACATCTTCACCTGGCACGGCTTCACGGAAGTGCATGTCGACGGCGCCTGGCGCAAGGCGACGCCGACCTTCAACGACACGCTCTGCGCCAAGGTCGGCGTGGCCCCGCTCGATTTCGACGGACACACCGACGCGCTGCTGCATCCCTTCGACGGCGAGGGGCGCGCCTACATGCAATATGTCAACGACCGCGGCACCTATCACGACGTGCCGGCCAAGTTCCTGATGCGCGAGATGGCGAGGGACTATGCCAACATGCAGGGCGAGGATCTGTCGGGCCGTGACATGGAGCGCGAGGCGGAGGGGCGGTAGCGCGCGGTGCGTAGGGTGGGTTACGCTTCGCTAACCCACCCTACGCATCCCGGCCCTGTCATTGCACGCGTCGAACACCGAGCGGTCCAGCGCCTCGGCGGCAAAGCCCGCCACATAGATCAACGCCAGGATCGCCGCCGAAATCGCCACCGTCTCCGCATGCGCGAGCCCCCACCGCAACGGCCGCTGCAACAAAGTCGGCGGCGGAAAGCGGTAGGTCCGGCCCTGCGGCGTGATCAGGTCAAACGACCGAACCGACCGCGAGCGCACGGGGATCTTGCTGGGCAGCATCCGGAACTCTCCTCTCCAGCTCCTCGATCATGCCGCGCGCGATCTCCCGCTCGCCCATGATGACGACATCCGCCCCCAGCCCCTTCAAATGATCGACCTCGGCATCCGCATGCGCTCGCGCGATGATGCGGATGTCCGGATTGGCCGCGCGCGCCTGCTGCACGATCTGCCCCGCCTCGAACGCCTCGGGGATCGCGATGACGAGATGTCGCGCCCGTGACGGATTGGTGGCGCCGAGAATTTCGGGTTGCGCGGCATTGCCCATGATGGTCTCGATGCCGCCCTGCTTCAGCTTCGCCAGCGCACTCTCGCCGACCTCCGCGACAAGGAACGGCAATTGCCGCTGCTGCAGGGCATCGCCGACGAGCGCGCCGACGCGGCCATAGCCGATCACGATCGTATGGTCGGTCAGATCCGTGGTGCGGATCGGTTCGGGCACGACGGCCGCGGCCTGCGGTGAATCCCGGCGCGGGTCGAGACGCGGCGCGAGCCAGGTGGCGGCCGCGAACATCAGCGGGTTGAGCATGATGGAGAGGATCGCGCCGGCCATGATCAAGTCGCGGCCGTCACTGGGCAGGATCTGCGAGGCGACGCCGAGCTCGGCCAGGATGAAGGAGAACTCGCCGATCTGCGACAGGCTCGCCGAGATCGTCAGCGCGGTCGCGACCGGATGCCGGAACAGCACCACGATCAGGAACGCCGCGAGTGATTTGCCGAGCATGATGATCGCCAGCGTCGCCAGCAGCGGCCAGGGCTCGCGGACCACGCTCATCGGATCGAACATCATGCCGACCGAAACGAAGAACAGCACCGCGAAGGCATCGCGCAGCGGCAGCGATTCCTGCGCGGCGCGCGCGCTGAGCGGCGATTCCCGCAGCATCATGCCGGCGAAGAACGCGCCCAGCGCCAGCGACACGTCGAACAGCTTCGTCGCCCCGAATGCGATGCACAGCGCGATCGCAAGCACGCCGAGACGGAACAATTCGCGCGAGCCGGTATGCGCGATGTAGTGCAGGATCCAGGGAATCACGCGGCGCCCCACCACCAGCATCAGCCCGATGAACACGATGATCTTGGCCAGGGTCAGCATCACGATGCCGGCAAGCCCGAAGCCGGCCTGCGCGGCCAGCGGCTCGAAGGCTGGCTTGTCGCCGCTGGCGCCCTGAAGGCTTGCGATCGCCGGGAACAGCACCAGCACGAGCACCATCGCGAGGTCCTCGACGATGAGCCAGCCGACCGCGATGCGGCCGCGATCGGTCTCCATCAGGCGCCGCTCCTGCAGCGCGCGAAGCAGGACCACAGTGCTCGCGACCGACAACGCCAGTCCGAACACGAGTCCCGCACCGACGCTCCAGCCCATCAGCCATGAAATGCCGAGCCCCATCAGTGTGGCGACCGCAATCTGCACGACGGCGCCCGGAACGGCGATGTGCCGGACGCTCAGCAGATCCTGGAGCGAAAAATGCAGGCCGACGCCGAACATCAGCAAGATAATGCCGAGCTCGGCGAGTTCGGTCGCAAGCGCCTGATCGGCGACGAAGCCCGGCGTGAACGGGCCGACGGCAACGCCGGCGAGCAGGTAGCCGACAAGCGGCGGAATGCGGAACCGCTGCGCTATAGTTCCAAGTACGAAAGCTAGTCCAAGTCCGACGACGATGGTGGCGATGAGAGGTGTGTCATGCGGCATTTTTGCCTTTTGACACAGCGAGCGCGCCGGCGCACCGCGACCAAGTGAGGCGGCTCAGCGCGCGACGCCTGCCGCAATCGCGCCGTCAGATCGACCAATAATTCGGGTGCGCGTAGGGCCGCGAACGATCGCCCCAGTCGAATTCGTCGCCGTCGAACTCGCACGGTCCGCTGGCGAGTTCGTCCTGCGTCACCTCGACACGGAAAGCCTGCCGCGCGGGATCGTATTTCAGCGCGCCCCACTGCACAGGATAATGGTGGTGCGTGCCGAGCAGCCCGCCAGTCCTGATCACGGCGTAGGCGACCGTGCCGGTCACCTTGTCGAGCATCAGCCGCTCGATCGAGCCAAGCTTCGCGCCGTCGCGTCCGTAGACGCAGACGTGCTCCACGCGATCACTGGGAACCATGGTGTGTTTCATGGCGTCCTCCCTGTTGTCTTGCGTGACGAGATTATAAGCCCGCGGACGCGCGGCGCCAACGATCGTTGCTAGAGCAGCTGCGACCGTACGGACTCCGCGCCTTCGCGGAGCAGCGGAAGCAACCGGTCGATCAGCTCCCCTGCCGGCACGCGGTCGACATGGGCCCCCATGTTGATGGCGGCGACGATCACGCCGTCGTAGCGGCGCACCGGAACCGAGATCGAGCGGAAATGCGGCTCTGCCTCGCGATCGACCAGCGAATAGCCCTGGTCGCGATCGGCTGTGATGCTGGCCAGCAGGGCCTTCGGATCGGTCACCGTCTGCGGCGTCAACATCTCGCGCTTCATTGTCTTCAGGCGTGCGGCAAGCGCTGCGTCATCGAACTGCCCGAGCATGGCGCGGCCGACCGAGGTGCAGAACGCCGGCAGCCGGTAGCCGATCTCGAGCCCACCCGAAAACATCCGCGCCGGGCTGCTGCGTGCGACAAACACGACGTCGTCGCCGTCGAGCACCGCGAGCGAGGAGATTTCCTGCGCTGCCGTGGCGACGCGATCGAGCACCGGCTGAAGCACGGCGACGAGCTGGCTGGAGCGCAGGTAGGACGCAGCGAGCGTCAGCACGTGCGGCGTCAGCGAGAACAGCTTGCCGTCGCCGGCGACGAAGCCGCCGCGTTGAAGCGTGAACAGCATGCGCCGTGCGGTGGCGCGCGGCAGCTCTGCGGCCCGGGCGAGATCGCTCAGCGTCATCGGGCCTTTGGTCGCGCCGAAACATTGCAGCAGGCGCAGGCCGCGATCGAGACTCTCGACGAAATCCGTCGCACGCTCGTCGTTTTCGCTGCGCTTCAGCTTGGGCATAGGTCCGGGAACATCCTGCAAAATATTGCTTGCTGCCGGACCAAGGCATGGCATAATTCGCCCATTCGTTCAATAGGCGAACAAACGCCTCTCCGACAAAGGACGCCCGCCATGATGAGCCAGGAGCAGAACGACCTGATCACCCGTACCGGTCCGAAGGACCCCTGCGGCAAGCTGATGCGGAGCTACTGGCAGCCGGCGGCGCTGGTCGATGAGCTGGACGGCACGCGCCCGATCCGCCCCATCAAACTGCTCGGCGAAAACCTGGTGCTGTTCCGCGACGAGAGCGGACGCTACGGCCTGATCGACCGTCACTGCGCCCATCGCGGCGCCGACCTCGCCTTCGGACGTCTCGAACATGGCGGCCTGCGCTGCGCCTTCCATGGCTGGCTGTTCGACGCCACCGGCCAGTGCATCGAGACGCCGGCCGAGCCGAAGGACTCAAAACTCTGCCAGAACATTCGCCAGCGTTCCTATCCCGTGGTCGAGAAGAGCGGCATCCTGTGGGCTTATCTCGGCGAGGGTGAGCCGCCGGCATTTCCGGAGCTCGACTGCTTTGTCGCGCCCGGCACGCACACTTTCGCGTTCAAGGGCCACATGGCCTGCAACTGGCTTCAGACCCTCGAGGTCGGCATCGATCCCGCGCATGCCTCCTATCTGCACCGCTTCTTCGAGGACGAGGATACGTCGACGGCTTACGGCAAGCAGTTCCGCGGAGCGTCCGCCGGCAGCGATCTGCCGATGACAAAGATCCTGCGCGAGTACGACCGGCCGATCATCAATGTCGAGCACACCGAATATGGCTTGCGGCTGATCGCGCTGCGCGAGATCGACGAGGAGCGCACCCATGTGCGCGTCACCAACCAGCTCTTCCCGCACGGCTTCGTCATCCCCATGAGCACGGAAATGACGATCACGCAGTGGCACGTGCCGGTCGACGACGAGAACTGCTACTGGTACGCGATCTTCACCAGCTACACCAACCCGGTCGACAAGCAGAAGATGCGCGATCAGCGGCTCGAGCTCTATGAGCTGCCAGACTACAAATCGCGCAAGAACCGCAGCAACGATTACGGCTTCGATCCGCATGAGCAGGCGACCGCGACCTATACCGGCATGGGTACCGACATCAACGTGCACGACCAGTGGGCGGTGGAATCCATGGGCGCCATCCAGGACCGCACCAAGGAGCATCTCGGCTCGAGCGACAAGGCGATCGTGCAGTACCGCCGCCTGCTGCGGCAGGAGATCGAGAAGGTCGGCGGCGGCGAGAAGCCGATGCTGTTCCTGGACGAGAGCAAGGCGCGCAGCATCCAGGGACCGGCCACCATGGACGGCATCGGGCCGACCCAGGGTTGGGAGCTCTACTGGATGGAGGTCGACGTCAAGCGCCGCCGCGGCGCACCTTGGGCCGCGCCGGTGCCGAAGGAGATCGCGGACAACGTGCACCGGCTGACGGCGGCGGAGTGACGATGCCGTTCGCTGCCGGCGAGTCGCGACGGCGGCTCCACAGTCTCCGCTGTCATGCCCCGCGAAGGCGGGGCATCCAGTACGCCGCGGCCTCTCGTGGATACGTTACCGCCTCTGGAATACTGGATCGTCCGCCTTCGCGGACGATGACAGCGTGGGCTATGCTCGCACCGAGTATCAAGGAGAGATAGCTGTGACTTTCGTCGCGCGTCATGCGCTGTGGTCGGATGAGCAGAGGGACGCTGCAGCGCGCCTGCGCCGCATCGTCGAGGAAAAGAATCTCGAGGTCATCCGCCTCGCCTTCCCGGACCAGCACGGCATTTTGCGCGGCAAGACCATCATCGCCGCCGAGGCGATCGCCTCGCTGGAGAGTGGCTGCTCCATCACCACGACCATGCTCGCCAAGGATACCTCGCACCGCACCGTGTTTCCGGTGTTCACGTCAGGCGGCGGATTCGGCATGAAGGAGATGGAGGGCGCGGCCGACGTGTTGATGGTCGCCGACCCAACCACGTTCCGCGTGCTGCCATGGGCGCCCGCGACGGGCTGGGTGCTCTGCGATCTCTATTTTGGCGACGGCCGTCCCGTGCCGTTCGCGACCCGCGGCCTCTATCGCAAGGTGGTCGATGATCTCAGCGGCCGCGGCCACGATTTCGTCGCCGGCCTCGAGGTTGAATTCCACATCTTCAAGCTCGACGACACGCATATGCGGCCCGAGGATGCCGGCCAGCCCGGCACGCCGCCGTCGGTGAGCCTGCTCAGCCACGGCTATCAATACCTCACCGAGCAGCGCTTCGATCAGATGGAGCCGGTGCTGGAGATCCTGCGCCGCGATATCGTCGCGCTCGGACTGCCCTTGCGCTCGGTCGAGGTCGAGTTCGGGCCGAGCCAGTGCGAATTCACCTTCGCGCCGAGGAAGGGGCTGGAGCCCGCCGACAACATGGTGCTGTTCCGCTCCGCCGTGAAGCAGATCGCGCGCCGCCACGGCTATCACGCCACCTTCATGTGCAGGCCGAAACTGCCGAATGTGTTCGCGAGCGGCTGGCACCTCCACCAGTCGATCGTCTCGCGCGCGGCCGGCGAAAATCAGTTCATGGCGAAAGACGGCAGCGAGCCGCTCAGCGTGTTCGGCCGGGGATACCTTGCCGGCCTGCTCGACCACGCCCGCGCCTCGACCGTGTTCACCACCCCGACCATCAACGGCTACAAGCGCTACCGCTCCTATTCGCTGGCGCCGGACCGGGCGATCTGGGGCCGCGACAATCGCGGCGTGATGATCCGCGTGCTCGGCGGCGCCAATGATGCCGCAACGCGCCTGGAGAACCGCATCGGCGAGCCCGCCGCCAATCCCTATCTCTACATGGCCTCCCAGATTCTCTCGGGCCTCGACGGCGTCGACCGCAAGCTCGACCCCGGCCCGTCCGCCGACACGCCCTACGAGACCAAGGCGCCGCCGTTGCCGAAGAGCTTGCGCGATGCGGTCGCCGCGCTGAAGGACGATCCGTTCTTCCGCGAGAAGTTCGGGCCTGAGTTCGTCGACTACTACACCCACATCAAGAATGCCGAGATCGACCGCTTCCTGTCAGAGGTGACCGACTGGGAGCATCGCGAATATTTCGAGGTGTTTTGACGGAGATACGTCTCACGCCCGCGTGAGGCGACTTCGTCCGGTCTGTTCCGACGACATCACGGCGCTCGCCGACGAAGCCATTTTCCCTGTCCCGCGAAAACAGCCGGAAAGACTGGGGGCCTAATATGCCTGCATGTGATCAACAGTGGAGTTCGATCATGTGGGCTCAATTGTTCAGTCTGATCTACCGCCTGTCCTGCCGGACCACCCTGGTTGAAATCGGCACCCACCATCTGGCGCGTTAGTCGCCGGCGCCAGCGGTTTGGGTAAGACATATTGACCGGATCACCGGGGTTCTCATGCGTAAGCTGGTTCACCAGCGATAGCCGAGCGTTGCGATGACGGTCAGGGGCGCGCCGCGGTAGCAGTAACCGACTTGGCATGTGGTGTAGTGCAGATTGAACAGGTTCTTGGCATTGACCTGGAACTGAAGCCCCCTCAGCTCCTTCATTGCCTGGCCAAAATCATATTTCAGCGCCGCGTCGATCAGGGTTACCGAGCTGTTCTTGAACGTGTTCGCATCATCGCCGTAGTTCCAGGACATGTAACGCGCGCCGCCACCGACGCTCAATCCTGCAAACGGTCCGGCCAGCGGCAGGGCATAGTTCGCCCACAGCGTCGCGGTATGCGGAGGATTGCCCGAAGGAAACTTGCCGATCAGCGAGTCGTCGGCGGCCTGCTTGGTCACCATGTCGAGATAGGTGTAGGACGAGGTGATGTCGAAACCACCGCCCAGGCTTGCAAGCGCCTGCACTTCGAAGCCGCGGCTTTGAATCTCGCCACGCTGGACCGTCACGCCCGTCCCCGTCGTGACCAGGCCGCCGTCCTGGGTCAAATCGAACACCGCCGCGGTAATGAAGCTCCTCGTGCCCTGCGGCTGGTACTTCACACCGACTTCAGTCTGCTTGCCGGTGGTCGGCTTGAAGAAGGCGCCCGACGGATCGACGCCGAGATTGGGAAAGAACGAGGTCGAATAGGCAACGTAAGGCGCAACGCCGGAATCGAACACATAGGTCAGCCCGGCTCGCCCACTATAGGCCTGATCGGACTGCGTCTGCCGGGTCAGCGCGAACAGATCCTCACCCGTGGTGCTGACCCAGTCGCTGCGGCCGCTCAATGTCAGGATCCAGTGATCGAGCCTGGCCTGGTCCTGGATGTACACGCCGGACTGGGTTTGCCGCTGGGCCGTCGAGGACGAGATCGCGGGATCGGGAATGGATTCCGGCGCGTAGACCGGCGCGGCCAGGTTGAGATCGGAGACGCCGAAGCCGAATCCCTGCTTGTCGTTGAACTTCGACGCGGTGTAGTCGGTGCCGACCAGGAGTGTGTGCTGCACAGGCCCGGTCGATAGCTTGGCCTCGACCTGGTTATCCATGATGGCCGATTGCAGCGTGTCGTGGACGTAGCCGGTATAGCGCGAGACGACATTGCCCACCGGCGCGCCGAGAAAGCCGACATAGCGGGTGACCGCGTCGACATCGACGTAACGGAATTTCTGGCGGACGGTCACGTCGTTGTTGAACGCGTGCTCGAACAGGTAGCCCACGCGTCCCTGCTCTTGGTCGAGCGAATTGTAGGACGGACTGCCCGTGAAGATGTCCGTGGTGGTGCCGGTGCCCGTGGAATAGGTGAACATGGACCCGGGCGTCTTGGATTTCTGATAGGAACCGAGAATCGTGAGGGTCGTCGACTGATCCGGCTTCCAGGTGACGGCGGGAGCGATGTAGGTCCGATTGTCCTTGCCGCCGGGCACGAACACGTTCGCGTCACGCACCACGCCGGTCAACCGATACGAAAATTGACCGTTGGCATCGACCGGACCCGACAGGTCGAAATTGCCCTGGATGCGATCGCGGTCGCCAAACACCGTTTGCACCTCGTGAAACGGCTGGCTGGTCGGCAGCTTGCTCGACAGATCGATCAGTCCGCCGGGCGAGCCGAGCCCGTAGAGTGCCGAGCTCGGCCCGCGGACCACGGTGATGCTGTCGACCCCATAAGGCTCGGTCTTGAACACGCTGAGACCGGCTCCGACGAGGCGCAGCCCGTCGAGATAAACGCCGTTATAGGTGATGTCGAAGCCGCGGATCGCGATGGCGTCGAAACGTGGATCGTAGCCGGAGGCATCGATACGGACGCCAGGTTCATAGCCAACCGCCTCCGTCAGCGTCTGGACCGCGCGGTCGTTGAGTTCCTTGCGCGTCACGACCGAGATCGACTGCGGCGTCTCGAGCAACGGCGTGTTGGTCTTGGTACCCGCCGAGCTGCTGCTTGCGACATAGCTGCTCTCGCTCGACGCATTGGCGCGACCGGCACCGGCCTCGCGCACGCCCGAATTTCCGGCTGGCGCGGGCCGGGCATTGCGTTGCGTCGCGACGCGGCCGCGCGACGACTGCGAAGCTCGCTGAGCGGGCTGGGTGCGCGGACGCGCCTGGATTGGTGCCTCTACCGTGACGGGAGGCAATGTCGCCGCCGTCGATGTCGAATTGGTCCCGGAGGTCTGTGCGACCGACGGCGTTGCGTGCAGGACTATTCCCAGGCCGGCCGCTCCCAGTCCAGTTCTCGCCATCCGTTCCCAGCCGAGCGTCCGCCCGTCGTTGCGCGTCATTGTCTTCCCCGAGTTCCGTGTTCGAACAACCCGGGAGTAACCAGATCGAGGCGCACACCGCCTTTGCGCGCGCGCAAATCACCTTTGATCGCGCGTGGAGGCGTTCAAGTTCGCTGACAGCGGCTCGGCGAATAACCGAAGTGCCTGCGGAACGCCGTCGCGAAATTGGCCGGATGGGCATAGCCGACCCGAAACGCCGCCTCGGTGACCGACAAGCGTTGATGAATCAGAAGGTCACGTGCGGCATCGAGCCGGCGGGCCCGCAAATAGTCGATCGCGCTCTCGCCATACGCCATCTGGAATTTCTGGTTGAAGGAGCGGCGGCTCAGCCCCGCATTCCGCGCCAGTTCGTCGATGCTCCAGGGATAAGCGAGATCGGCATCCATTCGCGCCTTGACCGATTGCAACCGCACCCGCTGGAGGTCGGCTGCAGGATCGAGCACGATCCCGCGCTCGCCGAACAAGGCGTGGACCACGATCTCGGCGGCATGCGCCGACAGCAGCAATTGCGTCGCGTTTCCGGCCACCGGCGGCGAGAACATTTCTGCCGCGAGGGCCTGCACACGCGGAGACGCCGTGAGAGAGACGATGGCCGTGCCCAACGCGTCGGTCCTGAACAGCGCCCGAACCTCGTCGCCGAGTCCAAGCCCGTCGATGGAGGCTTGGGGAAGCGCCAGGCCGATCGCAGGACGTTCGCCGCAGCGAACCGAGCCACCCACGGCGACGGATTCGCGCACGGCAATCGCCGTCATCTGCCCTGCACCGGTTGTGCGCGTCAGAATGCCGCGGCCTGCGCCTTCATCGAGTGCGACGGAGATGAACAAGCCCGGCGCTACGATCGCCGGCTGATCGGGATCGGCGCGAAACTCACCTCTGATGAACACACAGCCCGGGAAATCCAGCCATTGAGGCGCTGTCGAAGCGCCTCGCTGTGCGGAGCCGATGATGTCGTCGTCAGGCCGTCCGGCAATTTGATTGTAAAAGTCCTGCATCGAATCCGCTACGCCGCGACATTGGCGGCTGGCGGCGGCGCACTCAAGACCTCTGCGCGCAGTTTGGAGAGCTTCGAAACTGACGTACTCGACGAGGTTCTGCGCGCGCGGCGATCTGCACGGCAGTCAGATCCAGGAGCGCGTCAGATGCCCAGATATTTGTGCTGCAGATCCGGCTCCGCCATCAGCTCGGCGGACGTGCCGCTCCACACCGTCTTGCCGCGCTCGATGATGTAGTGGCGGTCGCAGATGCGGGCGAGGTGATCGACGTTCTTGTCGACGACCAGGATCGACTGTCCCCGGCTCTTCAGCAGCGACAGGCAGTTCCAGATTTCTTCGCGGATCAGCGGGGCGAGGCCTTCGGTCGCTTCGTCCAGGATCAGCAGCTTTGGGTTGGTCATCAGCGCGCGGCCGATCGCGAGCATCTGCTGCTCGCCGCCGGAGAGCTGGTTGCCCATGTTGGAGGCACGCTCGGCGAGGCGCGGAAACATCACGTAGATGGCGGCGAGCGTCCACGGATTGCTGCTGCCGAAGCGATCGGCCGCGGCCGCGACGAGATTTTCGCGCACCGTGAGGTTCGGGAAGATCTGGCGTCCCTCGGGGACGAGGCCGACGCCGAGTTTTGCAATTCTGTAGGACGGCAGCTGCCGCACTTCTGCGCCGGCGAAGCGGATCGTTCCGGCGCGCGCCGGTGTCAGGCCCATGATGGAGCGGATGGTGGTGGTCTTGCCCATGCCGTTGCGGCCCATCAGCGAGACCATCTCGCCCGGCTTGATCGACAGCGACAGGCCGAACAGCACCTGGGATAGGCCGTAGCAGGTCTCGATGCCGTCGACGTCGAGCAGCGTGTCAGCCGTCACCTTTTCAGACATGGTGCGTCACCACGTGCTGGTCGCCGAGATAGGCGCGCTTGACGTCCTCGTTGGCGCGGATCGCGGCCGGATCACCCGAGGCGATGACGCGGCCATAGACCAGCACCGAGATGCGGTCGGCGAGCGCGAATACCGCCGGCATATCGTGCTCGACCAGCACGATCGAGACCTCCTTGCGCAGCTCCTGGAGCAGTTGCACCATGCGCTGGGATTCGGTGACGCCAAGACCCGCCATCGGCTCGTCCAGCAGCAGCAGCTTCGGCTTGCTCGCGAGCGCGACCGCGAGCTCGATCTGGCGGCGCTCGCCATGGCTGAGCCTGGACACCAGGACATCGGCGCGATGGCCGAGCCCGACGCGGTCGAGCGCGGCATGGGCGGCATCGCGCAGGCCCTTCTCCTTGCGCGCATTGGCGAAGAAGCGGAACGAGTGGCCTGCATGCGCCTGCGCCGCGAGCGCGACATTGTCGGCGGCGGTGAAGTCGAGCAGCAGCGAAGTGATCTGGAACGAACGGGCGAGCCCCAGCGCGCAGCGGCGATAGGCCGGCAGATAGGTGATATCGCGGCCGCCGAGCGAGACGCTGCCGGAATGCGGTTCGAGGTGCCCGGTGAGCTGGCTGATCAGCGTGGTCTTGCCGGCGCCGTTCGGGCCGATGATGGCGTGCAGCTCGCCGGCCGCGACGTCGAGCGAGACGTTGTCCGTCGCAACGATGCCGCCGAAGCGGCGCACCAGCTTTTCGACGCGGAGCAGCGGTTCAGCCACGATTGAGCCTCCCGAGCAGGCCCATGATGCCGCCGCGGCCGAACAGCACGATCAGCAGCAAGAGCGGCCCCATGATCAGCGCCCAGTATTCGGTGATCTGCGACAGGAATTCTTCCAGCAGCAAAAACACCACCGCGCCCATCACGGGGCCGAACAGCGTGCCCATGCCCCCAAGGATCACCATCACCATGAGGTCGCCGGAGCGGGTCCAGTACATCACGGCCGGGCTGACGAAATCGGTGTTGTTGGCGAGCAGTGCGCCGGCAAGGCCGCACATCATGCCTGAGATGACGAAGCAGACGAGCTTGTAGCGTTTTGCCGGAAAGCCGATCGCCTGCATCCGCTGCTCGTTGGAGCGCAGGCCCTGCAAGACGAGGCCGAAGCGCGAATTGGTGATGCGCCAGATCAGGACGATCACGGCGAACAGGCAGGCGAGGCAAAGATAATAGAACTGCGTGCGGTTCGACAGGTTGATCAGCCCGGAGAAGTCGCTGCGCTTGTAGACGGTGAGACCGTCATCGCCGCCGTAACGCGCGAGGCCCGAGGCGACGTAATAGGCCATCTGCGCAAACGCCAGCGTGATCATGATGAAGTAGACGCCACGCGTGCGCAGCGAGAGCGCGCCGATCACCAGCGCGTAGATCGCGGAAGCTGCGAGCGCGACCGGGAACTGAATGAAGCCGGAGCCGACGCCTTCCTGCGCAAGCATGCCGACCGCGTAGCCGCCGATGCCGAGATAGGCGGCGTGGCCGAAGCTCATCATGCCGCCAAAACCCATGATGAGGTTGAGGCTCGCGGCCGCCAGCGCCAGGATGACGATGCGGGTGAACAGCGTCAGGATGAAGATGTTGCCGGACAGCTGCGAATAGAGCGGCAGCAGCACGAGGCCCGCCAGCATCAGGGCCGTGACGGCCTTGCTCACCGTGAAAGCCTTCATCGACGGTTGGCCGGAAACAGCCCCTCCGGCCGCACCACCAGCACGATCGCCATCAGCAGATAGATCAGCATGGACGACAGCGCGGGCGCGGCGGTGGAGGCGGCGGCGCCGCTCAGCACCTGCCGCAAAAGGTTGGGCAGGAAGGCGCGGCCGAGCGTGTCGATCATGCCGACGAAGATCGCGGCGAG
The DNA here is from genome assembly GCF_029953005.1 of Bradyrhizobium sp. Mp27. Lineage (NCBI taxonomy): Bacteria > Pseudomonadati > Pseudomonadota > Alphaproteobacteria > Hyphomicrobiales > Nitrobacteraceae > Bradyrhizobium > Bradyrhizobium sp. Mp27. The sequence continues at coordinate 88,057 of NZ_JASAUS010000003.1, forward strand.
GAACGCGCCGCGGATCGAGCCGATGCCGCCGATCACGATGATGACGAAGGCGAGGATCAGGATGTTCTCGCCCATGCCGATCTGCACGGTGAGGATCGGCGCTTGCATCAGGCCGGCGAGGCCGGCGAGCGCGGCGCCCAGGCCGAACACCAGCGTATAGAGCAGCTTGATGTTGATGCCGAGCGCGCCGATCATCTCGCGGTTGGAGGCGCCGGCGCGGATCAGCATGCCGATGCGGGTGCGCATCACGCCGAGATAGAGCAGCAGCGCGACCAGCAGCGCCACCACGATGATGGCGAGACGATAGGCGGGATAGTGGATGCCGGGCAGGATCGGCACCGGCACCGTGAGCCAGGCCGGCAGCGGCAGCGCAAGCCCTGCCGGACCCCAGATCAGCCGCACGGCTTCATTGAAGAACAGGATCAGGCCGAAGGTCGCGAGCACGTGGTCGAGATGGTCGCGCCCGTAGAGATGCCGCAGCGCCGTCATCTCCAGCACGATGCCGAGCACCAAAGTCGCACCTAACGCCATCAGCGCGCCGAGCAGGAAGCTGCCGGTCCAGGCCGCAAAGGTCGCTGCGAAATAGGCGCCCATCATGTAGAGCGAGCCGTGCGCGAGGTTGACGAGATCCATGATCCCGAACACCAGCGTCAGGCCGGCGGCGAGCAGGAACAGGAGCAGGCCGAACTGCAATCCGTTCAGGAACTGTTCGACGACGAGCAGCATCAAAACTCTTTCAGGCGCACGCGGTGTCGCGCCGATGTTCGAACACGGTCGCCATCAGTGAAAGAGCTCCCCCTGCCTCTTCAAGGCGGAAAAATGGGTAATGGCAGTATCGTTCCGAGGCAAGAGCGATTCAACACCAGACATGCACTTTGTTGCATGCCGGTGCATGCGATCGAAATTGGCCTAGCAAGAAGGCTGCCGCACAGCATGGGTCAACCTGCCGCACCCAAACGATCGCCCTCCCCCAGGCATGCCTGGGAGAGGGCGCGAAGGTCGACGGAAGTAGGAGAAGGCGTCTAGTGCGACGTCATCTGCCGGGGAAGATCATCCGGCTCGGCCAGCACGCTGTTGGCCGTCGAGGCTTCCAGCGCCGCCATCCGGAACAGATAGGCGAGCGTTGCCAATCCGGTGTCTTCCGCCATCTGCGCCAGCTCGAGCGCCATGTCGGACATGTAGCCGAGATTCTCGTCCTTGGTCTGCGCCATGATCTGGCTGTCCCGCATCATGTTCGACATTTCAGGCGCTCTTTCGTTGCGCGGCAGCAAGGCCGCAGAGGTTAGCACGGGCGACGGCGTCCAGACGCGGGCCGTCTTGTTGTACGATCGAATCCATGCCGATGCGATCATGCAGGGCATCGAGGGTCTCGCGGCGAATGTCGATGGTCGCCGCCATGGTCCAGGCGTTCTCCACCAGCTCGGGCAGACCAAGCGGCGTCACGACGAAGCCGGCCTCATGGAAGCGCGGCAGCCACCAGGTCTCCATGATCGCGCTGACCTGCGCGATTCCCTGATTGAGGCAGAACTCCTGCACTGCCGCCATCAGTTGCAGGTTGAGAGCGCCGTCGCGGCGATCGCGCACGACGAAGTAGCGCGACCATTCCCAGACCAGCGGATTCGCGGGGCAACCGCGAACCGATGCCAGATGCGGGAAGACCTCGCTCATCATCGAGGGCTTGGTGGTGGGGTAGAGCCGATGACCGCCGACGACGCGCCGGCCTTCCAGCGCGAGCAGATAGACAGTGTCCTCGTCGTCGTAGGAATCGACCTCGCGGCAATCAGGCCGGCGCAGCGTCTCCCAGTGCCGCTCCTCGACGAAGATATCGTGGCGTAGTCGGAAGTGCTGTTCGAGTACGTCTTCGTAAAGGTGGCGATTGACCGAAGAAATTGCGTGAATCATGAAAACCCCCATTCAGCCTGAATGAGGGGCAGCCTCCGCGAAAAGAGGCAGGTTCGATATTGGGAAATTTCCCAGTACGTCGCTTAGGGATTGATGATCTTGTTGCGAATCGCCAGTGCAACCGCATGCGTACGGTTGACGGCACCGAGCTTGCGCGCGGCGGTTGCAAGATGCTCTTCTGCGGTGCGCTGCGTGATGTGCAGGATCTCGCCGATCTTCCAGGCCGACTTGCCCTGCGAGGCCCAGGCGATCACCTCGCGCTCGCGCGGGGTGAGACGCGCCGACAGATGCGGCGCCGGATCCAGCAGGCGGCGAATATGGTCGAAGCCATACATTGCCATCAGGTGCAGTGCCGGCTTGCTGCGGGGATTGAGGTCGAGATGGACGCCGCCGAGCGACACCGCCGCCTCGTAGCCGGTGAGCCCGTGGATCGGCACGATGAAGCCGCGCGACATGCGAAAATCGCCGGCGCGGTTCATCACCTCGGCCGCGTCCGGCTCGAGCTCGGCATCATAAGGCGCTTCCGACCACTCGAACGGATTGACCGATTGCCGACACAGCCGCACCACGGGGTCGACGCGGTCGTAGTTGTTCTGGGTGTAGAGATTGAACCATCCTGCCGGCCAGCGCTTGGCGAGCACCATCTGCGCGAACCGCTGATCGGGATTCGGCAACCCCGTCACGATGATGGTTTCGAAGCCGAAGCGACCGAACGCCGCCTCGAGCGCATTCATGGCGTCCGGTACCTTGCGATAGGCCCCCAGGCCTTCGATGAAGTCGAGCGCTTCCCGGCCATAATCTACGGCGTCTACGGCGGACATCGGTGCGTTTCCTGAGCCTCGCCGTCGGTATAGCACGTATTTGGGAGCTGCCTCAATTCGCTGCTTCCGTAGTTTACCGGCCCTCGTCTGCACCCGAGATTTAATCTACTTGTGGAGGAAGTGACGTCAAGTTACACCTATGGCGTCTGAAGCGGGAAAATCACGATGGAAGACGAGGACATCGCCCTCAACAGCGTGCTCGGCCTGGAACTCAACCGCGTGTTTTTCGCCGTCCGCGAAACGGCAAACAAGCAGAAGATCATCGAGTACGCGCGCGAAGTGCTGCAGCGCGAACGCGCGGAGCGGCCCGGCAGCGCGTCGCCCGAGAGCCCGGCGAGCTAGAACGCAGTCACAGGTGAGGCGTACGTTCTGCGCGAGCGGCGCCCTTCCATTCGAACGTGCCGATTTTGGCCGAAACATTCTGACTGCGAAGTTAATCAGTAATTGTTGCCGGTGAGCGAGCTGCGCTCTTACCCTCCCCTGGAGGGGGAGGGCGAAGCGCCGCCCGCTCCGTCGCACACTTGCCGCTGGCTGACATCACGGCTCTCGTGAGATGATCGCCACCACGATCCTCCTTGGGATGCCCACGAGATGATGACGCTGCGCCAGGTTGAAGTGATCCGTGCCGTGATGGTGACGGGTACCATCGGCGGCGCGGCGAAGCTGCTCAACGTGTCGGCGCCGGGGATCAGCCGGCTGGTCAAATACACCGAGCGCACGCTCGGCATCCGCTTCTTCCAGCGCCAGAACGGACGCTATTTCCCGACGCCGGAAGCCGAGAACATCTTTGAGCAGATCAACGGCGTCTACAAGAAGGTCGACGACCTCTCCGAGCTCATCTCCAAGATCGGCCGCGGCGGTTTGTCGGAATTGCGCATCGGCTCGGTGCCGAGCATCTCCCAGGTGATGGTGCCGCGCGCGATCGAGCGCGTCCGGCGCCGCTACCCCGATCTCGGCATCGACATCAACATCCTCAAGCTCGAGGAGGCCATCGACTACCTCCTGCTCGGCCGCGGCGAATGCGTGGCGATGAGCTATCGGCTCGAGCATTCCGGGCTCGACTTCATGCCGCTCGCCTCGGGTGAGCTCTATTGCATCGTGCCCCCGGGTCACGAGCTTGCCGGCCGCAAGCAGGTCTCGGCGGCCGAGATCACCCGCTATCCGCTGATCGGCATCGATCCCAACGATCCCTACGGCCGGATCATGGCCGGGATCTTTGCGCGCCACCGGCTCGACTACAACATCACGATCCGCGCGCGCTTCGGCACCACGGTATGCGCGCTGGTGAAGGCAGGGCTCGGCATCGCCATCATCGACCAGTTCACGGTGGCCCATGGCGGCTATCCGGGAATCGAGCTGTTGAAGATCACCGAGCCGACGCGGTTCGAGACCTATATCGCGGTGAAGCGCGGCGCGCCGTTGTCGCTCCATGTCGAGTATTTCATCGAGTCCCTGCGCGCCGAGATGCGCACGGTGGAGCCGTCCCGCAGCGAGGGCAACGCCGCCCCGGCACGCGGGCGGAAGAAATAACATTATGTTAGGTTTGCCCAATAAATGGGTAATTGTGTTAGGCACGGGAAAGGCTATCGTCGCAACTGGAAGCCCCCTTGGAATTGTGCGGATTTCCCCGCTAATGGCCAGGACCCAACGCTCCCAACGAGACGATAGCCAACCATGTCCAAGCGCGGATACGCCGCCAGCAAGAAGCTTCTCACCGGCCTGATCGGGGCGCCGATCGCGCATTCCGCCTCCCCTGCCATGCACGAGCGGGCCGCCGAGGCGCTTGGCCTGCGCGGTCACTACCAGCTCATCGAGGTCGCCGGCGCCGATGCGGCCGGGCTCCGCATGATGCTCGAGGGCGTGCGGCGGCTCGGCTTTGCCGGCGTCAACGTGACTTACCCTTACAAGGAAGCGGTGGTCCCGCTGCTCGACGAGCTGGCGCCGGGCGCGGCCGCCATGGGCGCGGTCAACACCGTCGTCGCCAAGGACGGCCGGCTGATCGGCCACAACACCGACACGACCGGGTTTGCGCGCGCGGTCGCGCCGCTGCTGGCACCGTCCGGAAATGCAGTCGCCGTGATCGGAACGGGCGGCGTCGGCAAGGCGATCGCCTTTGCGCTGGCGAGCCTGAAGGTCTCCGGCCTCCGAATCTTCGACAGCGAGACGGCGCGCGCCGAAAAGCTTGCTTCATTGCTTGCCAGGCACGGCGGCGCCACGGTGGCGAAAAGCGTCGAGGACGCGCTCGACGGCGCAACCGGCCTCGTCAACGGCACGCCGGTCGGCATGCTGCCGAACCGGGGCATGCCGGTGCCGGCGACCTTACTGCACGAGAAAATGTGGGTCGCGGACGCCGTCTATTCACCGCTGATCACGCCGCTGCTGGCAGCGGCACAGGCCAAGGGCGCGCGGATCATGACCGGGCGGGAGCTCGCGATCTACCAGGCCGCTGACGCCTTCGAATTGTTCACCGGCCTTGCCCCATCGACCGAGGTCATGGGAGAGGCATTTGACGAGGTGATGGCGGCACGAAGCGCAGCCTACCACGCAGCGTAACCGAAGCGGCCGGACACAAGGCCGCGGACAACATCAACGAAAAATGGGAGGAGTGACCATGAAATCGACCCTAGTGGCAGGCGCCTTGCTTGCCTTCGCGACTGCAACCAGCGTCCACGCGCAGGCGATCAAGCTCGCCGACGTCGCCGAGCTCTCGGGCGGCGGCGCCACCGTCGGCACCAACTGGAAGAACGGCATCGACCTCGCGATCGAGGAGATCAACGCCAAGGGCGGCGTGCTCGGCCGCAAGTTGGAGGTCACCCACGCCGATTCGCAGTCCAACCCCGGCGTTGCCCGCGCCCAGGTGCAGAAGGCGCTCGACGCCGAGCCCTATGTGCTGCTCGGGCCCGGCTATTCCGGCTCGGTCAAGGTGACGGCGCCGCTCGCGGCCGAAGCCGGCATCGCGCAGATCATGGGCGGCGAAGCCGCCGAGCTGACGCAAGCCGGCAACAAGTTCCTGTTCCGCACCTCGTTCGGCCAGCAATCGTCGATGCCGAAGGTCGCAAAATACATCCACGACGACATGAAGGCGAAGACGGTCGCGGTGGTCTGGGTCAACAACGACTTCGGCCGCGGCGGTCGCGACGTCGTCGTGAAGGAACTCGACCGGCTTGGCTCCAAGGTGGTCGCCGACCTCTCGACCGAGGCGGGCCAGGCCGACTTCGCCGCCGACGTCGGCAAGATCAAGGCCGCCAATCCCGATGCGGTGTTCGTCTACCTGAATGAAGAAGAGAGCGCGCGCATCCTGAAAGAGCTGAAGCGCCAGGGCGTCACCGCGCCGCTGATGGGCGAGACCACGCTGATCGGCCAGAAGGTGATCGAGCTCGCCGGCGATGCCGCCAACGGCGCGCGCGGCCATGTCGGCCTCACCACGGACGCACCGGTCGACCTGATCAAGGCGTTCCGCGACAAGTTTTCCAAGAAGTACAATTACGTGCCCGACCATAACGGCCTGAAGGGCTATCTCGCCGTCTACATGGTCAAGGCCACCACCGAGAAGATGGGCAAGGTCGACAGCAAGGCGTTCGCCGACACGCTGCACGGCCTGACCATCAAGGCCGCGGACGAGCCGGGCATCCTGATGGACGTCACCTTCAGCGAGACCGGCGACATCGACCGCCAGAGCTTTCTGGTCGAGGTGGTCGAAGGCAAGCAGGTGGTGAAGCAGGTGCTGCCCAAGGTGAAGTGACGATCTTCGCCTCTCCCCGCGCCCGTCCCGCCGAAGCTTCAGCGAAGGCGGATGCGGCGGGAGATCTCTCCTCTCCCTCTCCCGCTCTTCGCGGGGAGAGGGGTGGGGTGAGGGGTGCTTGTGCAAGGACGGTGAGAGATGGGCTCGCGGATAGAGCCCCTCACCCCGCCCTCTCCCCGTAAGAACGGGGCGAGGGAGACGACAGAGCTGGGCGAGGGACACGAGAGGGGAAAATGTCCAATCTGTTCGATCTTCTGGTCGCGGGACTGGCCACCGGCGCGATCTATGCGCTGGTCGCGGTTGGCTTCACGCTGCTGTGGCAGACCTCGCAGACCATCAACTTCGCGCAAGGCGAGTTCGTGATGCTGCCGGCGTTCCTGATGCTGGCGGCGATGCATGCCGGCGCGCCGTTCTGGCTCGCGATCATCCTCGGCATCCTGCTCTCGATGATCCTGCTGGGCCTCGCTTTCAAGATGTTGCTGGTCGATCCGATGATGCGCCATGGCGTGCTGCCGCTGGCGATCGCGACGATGGCGCTCGCGATCGGCATCAAGGAGGCCGTGAAGCAGTTCTTCAGCGCGGAGGCCTCGCCCTTCCCCTCGATCGTGCCGACCGGTGATATCTCCATTCTCGGACATGCCGTATCGCTGCAAAGCATCGGCGTCCTCGTCCTCGCCATTCTTGCCGTCTTCGGCCTGACGAGCCTTCTCAACCGCACGTCGCTCGGTCACCAGATGCAGGCGGCGGCGCAGAACCCGACAGTGGCGCGCATCATCGGCGTCCCGGTCGAGCGCATGATCCTGCTGACGTTCCTGATCAACGCCTTCCTGGTCGCGCTGGCGTCGCTTTTGATCACGCCGATCTATCTCGCAAAATTCTCCTCCGGCGAGGTGCTCGGCCAGGCCGCCTTCATCGCCGCGATCGTCGGCGGCTTCAACCAGGTGCGCGGTGCCATCGCCGGCGGCCTCCTGATCGGCGTGCTCGACAATCTCGCGGCCGCCTATGTCTCGACGCAGTACCGCGCCGCCGTTCCGATGATCTTCCTGATCGCCGTCATCCTGTTCCGGCCGCAGGGCTTGCTCGGCCGCGCCGAGGAGCGCACCGTATGAGCGGCTTCGCCAAACCGTTGAAGATCGCGCTCGGCCTCATCGTCATTGCCGGCCTGATCATCGTCCCCATGAACTTCAACCGCTACGGCCTGTTCATCCTGAGCCAGTGGGCGGTGATGAGCATCGCCGCCATGGGGCTCAATTTGACGCTCGGCTATGCCGGCCAGGTCTCGCTGGCGCAAGGCGCCTTCGTCGGCATCGGCGCCTATGCGGCCGCGATCATGACAACCCATGGCTGGCCGCTGCCGGCGGCGATCGTGGTCGCGATCGTCTTGAGCTTCGCGGTCGGCTGGGTGCTCGGCTATCCCGCGCTGCGCGTGCAGCACCATTACCTTGCCTTCGTCACGCTCGCCTTCTCCACCCTCGCCTTCCTGGTGTTCCGCAACGAAAGCTGGCTCACCGGCGGCATCTACGGCATCTCCAACATTCCGCGGCCGCACATATTCGGCATCGCGACCAACAAGCCGCTGCCCTTCTACTATGTCTGCCTCGGCTCGCTTGCGATCGTGTCGCTCGCGGTGTGGTGGCTGATCCGCTCGCCCTGGGGCCGCGCCTTTATGGCATTGCGCGAAAATCCGCTGCGCGCGCAGTCGCTCGGCGTCGACACAAGGCGCTATACGCTGATGGCCTTTGCGATCGGCTCGGCGCTCGGCGGCGTCGCCGGCGCGCTCTATGCGCCGCTGACGCAATATATCGATCCTGTTCCCTTCAACCTGTCGCTCTCGCTCGACCTCCTGATGATGGTGATCGTCGGCGGTGCCGGCTTCTATTTCGGCCCCTTCCTCGGCGCGATGATCGCGGTGCTGTTGCCGGAATGGCTGCGCTTCACGGAAGGGTATTATCTGATGCTCTACGCGGTCGCCGTGATGCTGCTGTTGATCTGGTCGCCGACCGGCATTCTGGGAATTCTCGATCGCTACCTCGCCGAGCGCCGCACCAAGGCGGCCTCTGCGCTGCGCGCCGTCGCAAAGTCCCGGCTGGAGACGGTGCAATGAGCGCGGTCCTGGAAGTCACCGGCATCAAGAAGAATTTCGGCGGCATCAGCGCCGTCGACGGCGTCTCATTCGACGTCCGCGAAGGCGAGATCCTCGGCCTGATCGGACCGAACGGCTGCGGCAAGTCGACCCTGTTCAACTGCATCCTCGGCCAGCTCACACCATCAGGCGGCGAGGTCAAGCTCGACGGCAAGGTGGTCACGGGCCTGCGTCCCGCCGAGCTCAACAAGCTCGGGGTCAGCCGCACCTTTCAGCTCCTGCAGGTCTTCCCAAAGCTCTCGGTGCGCGAGAACCTGATCCTCGCGGGGCAGGAGCACCAGGGCAATATGGCCTCGCGCCTGGTCGGCCGCTCCGATGCCGGGCTGACCCAGACCGCGAACCAGATGATCGGCTTCTTCAAGCTCGACCATCTCGCCGACGAGCCGGCCGGCGGGCTCTCCTATGGCCAGCAAAAACTGCTCGATGCCGCGATGGCCTTCATGGGCGGGCCACGCCTCGTCCTGCTCGACGAGCCCGCCGGAGGCGTCAACCCGTCGATGCTGTCGGACCTGAAGGACCGACTGGTCGCCATCAACCGCGAGAAGAACGCGACCTTCGTCGTGATCGAGCACAACATGGAATTCGTGATGTCGCTGTGCTCGCGCGTGATGGTGATGGCCGAAGGCAAGGTGCTGGCGATGGGGCGGCCGGACGAAGTGCGGAAAAATCCCGCCGTGATCGAAGCCTATCTCGGACATTAGGAAGCCATCATGAGCGACCCGATCCTCTCGGTTCACAATCTCGTCGGCGGCTACGGCAAGATGACGATCCTGAACGGCACGACATTCGCCGTGCCGCAGGCGACCATCACCACGATCATCGGCCCCAACGGTGCCGGCAAGTCGACCGTGTTCAAGGCGATCTTCGGCCTGTTGAAGCTGCGCGAAGGCAAGATCAGCTTTGCGGGCCGCGACGTCACCAATTTGAGCCAGCGCGCGCTGCTCAATGCCGGCATCTGCTACGTGCCACAGGGCCGCAACATCTTTCCGGAGCTCTCGGTCCGCAGCAATATCGAGCTTGGTGGGGTCTCGGCCGGCAAGGGCATCGACCTGCCCGCACGGATCGAGGCCGCGCTCGACCTGTTTCCCGCGCTGCGCCGCAAGTCGGCGCAGCAGGCCTCCACACTCTCCGGCGGCGAGCAGAAGCAGCTCGAGATCGCGCGCTCGCTGCTGCTCGAGCCCAAGCTCGTGCTGATCGACGAGCCCTCGATCGGCCTGTCGCCGCTGATGGTGCAGCAGACCTTCGACATCCTGAAAGGCTTGCGCGACCGCGGCGTCACCATCCTGATGATCGAGCAGAACGCGCGCTCGGCGCTGGAGATTTCCGACATCGGCATCGTGCTCGAGCTCGGCCAGACCCGCATGGTCGACGGCGCGAAGCGAATTCTGAACGATCCGCGCATCGGCCAGCTCTTTCTCGGCGGCGCCATGGAGGACAACGCAGCATGAACAAGCGTTCGATCGCGACCGTCTCGCTCTCGGGCAGCCTGGACGAGAAGCTCCGCGCCATCGCATCAACCGGGTTCGACTCGGTCGAGATCTTCGAGAACGATCTGCTGTCGTTCGGCTCGGGTCCGCGCGAGGTGGCGCAGCTGTGCAAGGACCTCAATCTCGAGATTTGCGCATTCCAGCCGTTCCGCGATTTCGAGGGCATGCCGGAGCCGCAACGGGCACGCAACTTTGCCCGCGCCGAGCGCAAGTTCGACCTGATGCAGGAGCTCGGCACCGATCTGCTGCTGATCTGCTCCAACGTCTCGCCCGCCTCGCTCGGCGGCATCGATCGCGCCGCGGACGATTTTCGCGAGCTCGGCGAGCGCGCGGCCAAGCGCGGCTTGCGCGTCGGCTATGAAGCGCTAGCCTGGGGCCGCCATGTCAACGACTACCGCGATGCCTGGGAGATCGTGCGTCGCGCCGATCATCCCGCGATCGGCGTCATCCTCGACAGCTTTCACGCGCTCGCGCCCGGCTTTCCGGTTCGCGCCATGGCCTCGATCCCCGGCGACAAGATCTTTCTGGTGCAACTGGCCGACGCGCCGAAGCTCGAGCTCGACATACTCTCATGGAGCCGGCACTTCCGCTCCTTCCCCGGCCAGGGCGACCTCCCGGTCGGTGAATTCATGCAGGCCATCGCGGCGACCGGCTATTCCGGGCCGCTGTCGCTCGAAATCTTCAACGACCAGTTCCGCGCCGGCTCATCCGCGCAGACCGCGGTCGACGGCCTGCGTTCGCTAATCCTGCTGGAGGACCAGCTTGCACCGGATTGGCCGAAGCTTGCCGGCGAGCCACTGGCGCCGAAGGCCAAGAGCCATGGCACCGGCTTCATCGAGTTTGCCGTCAACGAGACCAAGGCGGTCGACCTCGCCGGCTTGTTCGCGCAGCTCGGCTTCCGCAAGACCGGCAAGCATCGCAGCAAGGCCGTGGAGCGCTGGTCGCAGGGCAAGGTCGAGCTCGTGATCAATTGTGAGACCGACGGCTTTGCGCATTCGCATTACGTTACACACGGCCCCGGCGTCTGCGCGATTGCGCTCGACGTCGACAATGCCGGTCTCGCCATGCAGCGCGCCGAAACGCTGAAGGCGCGAACCTTCTACCAACCGGTCGGGCCGGGCGAGCTGGAGATTCCCGCGATCCATGGCGTCGGCGGCAGCCTGCTCTACTTCCTCGATCAGGCCGGCAAGAACTGGGATACCGATTTCGAGCCGGTCGCAAGTGACGCGAACGCCGACGCCCTGCTCGCCGTCGATCACATCGCGCAGTCGATGCCCTACGACGAGATGCTGTCCTGGCTGCTGTTCTACACCGGCATCCTCGACCTGAAGCGGCTGCCGCAGATGGAAATCGCTGACCCCCGTGGCCTCGTGCAGAGCCAGGCCGTCATCAACGCCGACCAGAGCCTGCGCTTCGTGCTCAACGGCTCATCCGCCAACCGCACCCTGCCGGCGCGCTTCATCTCGGAGTTCTTCGGCTCAGGCGTGCAGCACGTCGCGTTCTCCTGCCGGGACATTTTTGCGACGGTCGCCGCGATGCGCAAGCGTGGCGCGGATTTCCTGGATATCCCCGATAACTACTACGACGACATCGAAGCCAAATATGACCTCGCGCCCGACCTGATGGCGCAACTGCGCGCCAACCACATCCTCTACGACCGCGAAGGCGACGGCGAGTTCTTCCAGGTCTACACCCACATCTTCGATGAGCGCTTCTTCTTCGAGATCGTGGAGCGAAGGGACTATCAGGGATTTGGCGCAGCCAATGCCGGGATCAGGCTCGCGGCGCAGGCCCGCGAGGTAAGGCCTGCGAGCATGCCGCGGGTGTAGGTCTGTTTCCCCTCTCCCCATGTGGGAGAGGGTGGCTCGCCGCAAAGCGGCGAGACGGGTGAGGGGTCTCTCTCCGCGAGCACATCTCTCACAGTTGAATACGCGGAGAAAGACCCCTCATCCGGCGCCATAGCCGAAGCTTTGCTTCGGCGTTCTTAAGAACGGCGGCCGAAGGCCGCCTATGCCACCTTCTCCCACAAGGGGAGAAGGGGCAGCGCGCTCGTGGTTAGTTCAGCTCACTTCATCGCGCACTTGTCGTGGAAGCGATCCTGGTCGTTCTCCACGATCGTCGCGACCGTCTTCAGCGAGAGCTGACCTTCGCCGTCCTTGACCACGTCCTGGAGATAGAAGCTCTGCACCGGGATGTGGTTCTTGCCGTATTTGAACGGGCCGCGCAGCGACTTGAAGTTGGCCTTCTCCATCTCGGCCTTCATCGCGTCCTTCTTGCTGGTGTCGCCCTTCACCGCAACCACCGCGCTGTTGATGAGCTGGGCCGCATCATAGGCCTGCGCGCCGTAATAGGTCGGGCGCAGATTGGGATACTTCTTGCGGTAGTCGGCGACGAAGCGCTTGTTCTGCTCGTTCGGGAGGTCGTTGACCCATTCCTGCGCGCCGGGAACGCCGAGCGCGTTCTCCTTCTGGAGCGGCAGCGACAGCTCGTCGACCGTGAAGGCGGTGTAGAGCGGCATCGTGCTCTTCAGGCCGGCCTGCGCATATTGATTGAGGAACTGCACGCCGGCCGCACCGGGATAGAACACGAAGATCGACTCGGCGCCCGAGGCCCGCGCCTTGGAGAGCTCGGCGGAGAAGTCGAGCTGGCTCGGCCAGACCGTGTATTCCTCGCCCTTGACCTCACCCTTGAACGTGCTCTTCAGGCCTGCGAGCATGTCCTTGCCGGCCGCGTAGTTCGGCCCGATCAGGAACACGCTCTTGACGCCCTTCTGGTTCATGTAGAGGCCCATGGCGGCGGGCGTCTGGTCGTTCTGCCAGGAGGTCGAGAACACGTAAGGCGAGCACAGTTCGCCGGCGAGCTGCGACGGCCCGGCATTGGCCGAGATCAGGAAGGTCTGCGAGTCCACCGCGGTCTTGAGCGAGGCCAGAAGCACGTTCGACCAGATGTAGCCGACGATGAAGTCGACCTTGTCGGACTGCACCAGCTTCTCGGTCTTCTGCTTGCCGACATCGGGCTTCTGCCCGTCATCCTCGTAGATCACCTCGACCGGCTTGCCGTCCATCTTGCGGCCGATGTGATCCAGCGCGAGCTCGAAGGAATTGCGCATGTCGTTGCCGATCACGGCAGTCGGGCCGCTGAAGGTCGAAACGAAGCCGATCTTGATGGTGTCGCCGGCGAAAGCCTGATTTGCCAGCACCAGCGCCGCTGCGCCCGCCAGCCAGAATGCCGTCCTCATAACCACTCCCCTCCTTATTATTGATCCCGGAAACGGGGTGATCGCCGCCCCCGGGTCTGTCTCTAATTGAACGTAAAATCTGTCGCGCCGCCAATGGCTCAGCGCCCGCCCCTGCACCATATTTCGCCCCAATCGAGGATGGCAAGAAATATAATTCTACTCACTTCGGCCAAGACCGGTCCAAGCCTGCGGCGCTTTTTCGCGGGATGACGATATGCCCCGCCTATGCCGCGATTGATGACGGCTATTGGACTAAAGCGCCCAATGCGCACTTAGATGAAGGAGAGCAGCAGCGAGATTCGAGGGTGTATCATGGCCGCAAATCCCCACCGCGTTGTCATCGTCGGAGCCGGCTTCGGCGGGCTGGAGGCGACCCACCGGCTTGCGGGCGCGCCGGTCGAGATCACGCTGATCGACCGCCGCAACCATCATCTGTTCCAGCCGCTGCTCTACCAGGTCGCGACCGCCTCGCTCGCGACCAGCGAAATCGCCTGGCCGGTCCGGCACCTGATGCGCGACCGGCGCGAGGTCACGACCCTGTTTGCGACGGTGAGCGGCGTCGATGCCGACCGGCGCTGCGTGCTGATCGACGACGGCAGCGAGGTGCCCTACGACACGCTGGTGCTCGCCACCGGCGCCCGCCATGCCTATTTCGGCCATGACGAGTGGGAGCAGTTCGCCCCCGGCCTGAAGACGCTGGAAGACGCGACCACGCTACGCCGTCACATCCTGGTGGCATTCGAGCGCGCCGAGCGCGAGACCGATCCGGCCAAACGCGCGGCGCGGCTGACCTTCGTCATCGTCGGCGCCGGCCCCACCGGCGTCGAGCTCGCCGGCACCATCGCCGAGATGGCGCACCACACGCTCCCCGCCGACTTCCGCAACATCGACACCCACAAGGCACGCGTGGTGCTGATCGAGGCCGGACCGCGCGTGCTCGCAGGCTTCCCCGATGATCTCTCGGCCTATGCGCAGGCCTCGCTGGAAAAGATCGGCGTCGAGGTCGTGCTGGGCCAGGCCGTCACCGAGATCAACCGTGAGGGCGTCGTGTTCGGCGGCAAGCTGCTCGAAGCAAAGACGCGGATCTGGGCCGCCGGCGTGCGCGCCTCGCCCGCCGCCGAATGGCTGGGCGCACCAAGCGATCGCGCCGGGCGCGTAGAGGTCGACGACGACCTGACGATACCTGGTCATCCCGAAATCTTTGCGATCGGCGACACCGTTGTGATCAACGCCTGGGAAGGGAAGCCAGTGCCCGGCATCGCGCCGGCCGCCAAGCAGCAGGGCCGGCACGTCGCCGAGACCATCAAGGCGCGCCTGCGTGGCGAGAACAAAGGTGCATTCCGTTACAAGCACTCCGGTAGCCTCGCACAGATCGGCAAGCGGCTCGCCGTGATCGATTTCGGCAAGGTCAAACTGCGCGGCGCCATCGCATGGTGGATCTGGGGCATCGCCCACATCTACTTCCTGATCGGCCTGCGCCACCGCCTCAGCGTCGCCCTGAGCTGGCTCTGGATCTACGCCCGCGACCAGCGCGCGGCGCGGTTGATCACGCAGGGGAGTAGCAAGGTGGCGTAGGGACGCTGCCTCTTCTCCCTCTCCCCGTTCTTACGGGGAGAGGGTTGGGGTGAGGGGCTTCTCTCCACACGCGAGATCGTTGATAGACCTGTACCCCCTCACCCGGATCGCAAGAGCGATCCGACCTCTCCCCGCAAGCGGGGAGAGGTGAAGCAAGGCCGCGCGCGCGGCACTACTTCACCAGCTCGCATCCGCCCTCCGCGAGCGGCCGGAACGCCTGGTCCGCGGGAATCGTCGAGACCAGCTTGTAATAGTCGTACGGATATTTCGACTCCTCCGGCTTCTTCACCTCGAACAGATACATGGGATGCACCACGCGGCCGTCCTGGCGGATCGTGGTGTCGCCGAACAGCTTGTCCTTACCCCTGAACTTCTTCATCTCGGGTACAGCGTCCTTCGCATTGTCGCTGCCGGTCGCGGCGACCGCGTTCAGATAAGCGAGCGTCGAGGCATAGACGCCGGCCTGGTTGCCGCTCGGCATCTTGCCGTTCATGCCGGGCCGCGCCGCAAATCGCTTGGCAAAGGCGCGGGTATCGTCGTTCATGTCCCAGTAAAACGCTTCCATGAGCTGGAGGCCCTGGGCGACCTTGATGCCCATGCCATGGACGTCGTTGATGAAGAGCAGGAAGGCGACGAGCTTTTGCCCGCCTTGCTGGATGCCGAACTCGGCAGCCTGCTTCACCGCGTTGATGGTGTCGCCGCCGGCATTGGCGAGGCCGATCACCTGCGCTTTCGAGCCCTGCGCCTGCAACAGGAAGGAAGCGAAGTCGGAGGTGCCGAGCGGATGCTTCGAGGAGCCGAGCACCTTGCCGCCATGCCCCTCGATGTATTTCTGCGCCTCCGCCTCGATGCCCTTGCCGAGCGCATAGTCAACCGTGAGGAAATACCAGTCCTTGCCGCCGCGCGACATCATCGCGGCCGCGGTGGTGTTGCCGGTCGCCCAGGCATCGTTGACCCATTGGATCGTATTGGGCGAGCAGGCCTTGCCGGTGAGATCCGAGCTTGCGGTCGACGACGCCAGGAAGGTCATGCGGCTGTCGCGCAGCAGCGTGTTGATGGAGAGGCCGACGGCCGAATTCGGCACGTCGACGATGGCATCGACGCCTTCGACATCGAGCCATTTGCGCGCGATCGCATTGCCGACATCGGCCTTGTTCTGGTGGTCGGCATAGACGATCTCGACCTTGACGTTCTTGCCGCCGCCGTTGAAATCCTCGGCCGCCATCCGCGCAGCCTCGACCGAGCCCATGCCGTTGGTGTCCTGGAAGATGCCCGAGATGTCGTTGAGCACGCCGACGCGCACGACGTTGTCGGAGATCTCGGCGCTCGCCGCACCGCTCACGAGGCTTGCGGCCAGCGCGAGTGTCCATTTCAGGTGTTTCATCATTTCCTCCCCTTTGTGTGTCACGCCGGTCGCCGCCGGCACGTTCTGGAATCAGACCTGCCGTTCCGGCAATCTCAGCACCAGCCCGTCGAGCGCGGGCGTGATCATGATCTGGCACGCCAGCCGGCTGTTCGGCAGCCGCTCGGCGGCGGTGCCGTCGAGCAGCGCGTCTTCGTCATCGGCCATCGCAGGCAGGCGCGCGAGCCAGGCTGCGTCGATACAGACGTGGCAGGTCGCACACATGGCATTGCCACCGCACTCGGCCAGGATGCCGTCGAGACCATGGCGGGTCGCGGCCTGCATGGCGCTTTCGTCGCCTGAAGTTTCGACACGATTGGACTTGCCGTCGGCATGGATGAAAGTGATGGCTGGCATCAAGGCTCCTCGTCAGGCCGGGGTGATGGTGACCGGCAGGCTGTCGAGCCCGCGCAGCGTGTTGTTGAAGCGGCGTTTCGGCTCGCCCGTGATCTCGATCTTCGCGATACGCCGCGCCAGCGCCGTCAGCATCACTTCGCCTTCGAGGCGCGCGACGAGCTGACCGACGCACATGTGGATGCCGGAGCCGAAACCGACATGGCCGGACGAGCGGCGCGTGATGTCGTAGCTGTCGGGCTTGTCCCAGCGGCGCGGATCGCGATTGGCGGCGGCAAGGAACATCAGCACCTTCTCACCTTCGCCGATCGTCGCGCCTGACAGCTCGACCTCACGTGTGGTGGTGCGGAAGAAGGTCTGCACCGGGCTTTCGAAACGAACCGCTTCCTCGAAGGCGCTCCGCGCGAGCGTGAGATCGCCGCGCAGGCGCTGCCATTGCTCGGGGAAGCGCGCGAGGCAATAGACGGCCGCGCCGATGCCGTTGACAGTGGTGTCGAGGCCAGCCGACAGCAGCGAGCGCACCAGCAGTGGCGCTTCGGTGGCCGTGATCGCGCCCTCGTCGACCTGGGCATGAATGCAGGCGCCAAAGCCGCGGGGCGCAAGGTTCTCGCGCTGGCACTGCTCGGCAACATAGGCTTGATGGGGCGTCGACCGCGCAATCGCCTCCCGGCGCAGCTCATTGGGCGGCCCAAATGCGTTGAACACGACGCTCGCGTAGGGAATCAGATGCTCGCGCCCCTCGGATTTCAGCCCGAGCGCGTCCGGGAAGATCGAGAGCGGATAGGCCTCGGCGAGGTCGGCGATCGCGTCGAAGCTGCGCCTTTCGATCAGCGCGTCCACCCGCTCCTCGGCCGCCGCGGCAAAGCGGTCGCGTACCTGCTTCATCACGGTCGGCGACAGCACCTTCGAGAGCACGGCGCGGGTTCGCGTATGCGCGGGCGGATCGGCCTCGAGGATCAGGCTCGGCGGCCGCCACGGCGTCTCCTTCTTGAAATCGGAGAGGCCGACGCCGCGGCTGGAGCAGAACGTCGCGGGATCGTTCAGCACGGCGTGGACCTCGGCATAGCGTGCGACGCCATAGACGTTCCATTTGTCGAGATAGACGACCGGACCCGCCTCCCGCAGCAGCTCGTGCGTGGGATAGGGGTCGGCGAAAAAATTCATATCGAAGGGATCGACGTCGAGATGCGGGACGCGCGATGCGGCGGAGCCAGGTGCGCTCATTGGAGTCCTCCCTCATTTTGATCTTGTGAAAGGGCCGCGCTTGCCCTTAGGTCTTCGGACACGCCGCGAGACAAAAGACCGATATGCCGCCGTCTTCGACCAGAGCCCGCCAAAGGCCCGCACCCGCCGAAACCGGGCCGACGCTCGATCTCGACCGTTATGTCCCGGCTTTCATCACCTTCATCGCCAACAAGCTCTCGAACAGCGCCACCGCGTTCTACCAGCGCGAGTTTGGCGTCAACGTCACGGAATGGCGGATCATGTCGCTGCTGGCGATTGAGCCCGGCATTCCCGCCTCGCGGATCTGCCACGTCATCGGCTTCGACAAGGGCCCGGTGAGCCGGACGCTCGCGGGGCTGGAGAAGCGCGGACTGGTCTCGATTCGAACCGACCCGAACGACGGCCGCACCCATTCGATCTCGCTGACGGCGAAGGGCCGCACCACCCATGACAAGGTGATCATCGCGGCGTTCGAGCGCGAGCGGCGGCTGCTGTCCTGCCTGAGCAAGGACGAGCGCGAGGTGCTGATCGATCTGCTGCGCCGGCTGCACGAAAATCTCGGCGCAGTGACCGGCAGCACCACTACCTGACGCGCGCGTGAAGCGCGCGGCATCGCCGCCTTCAGGCATACGCCGGCGCTTGCCCGCGGCCACCTCTCTGCCGAGCATCGTTTCCTCCAGGATCAGGCGCAGCGGTTCCCCCGCCGTCATCCTTGTCGGGAACGGTTCGCACAAATTAGTTGCTTAAGCAACAAAAGAATCATGCATGATATTGCGGCAGAATGGTTGCCCTGGTTTACGAGACAGTTCCATCCCCGTCATTGCGAGCGCAGCGAAGCAATCCAGGGGCTTTCCGCGGAGGGATTCTGGATTGCTTCGCTGCGCTCGCAATGACGATGTGGAGAGAGCGTGGCCTCACTCCGACTTGATCTGCCCGTGGCTACAGACCGATCCACTCACCCGAGGCATCATCATTCACCCGCGCCACTGCATCGGCGCGCCGCGTCAACACGGCGCGCTGGTTGATGTACCCCTTGTCGGTGATCTCGCCGCCGTCCACCGACGGCGGCTCGGCGAGCAGCAGCGCGCGCGTGGCGTGGCCGGAGGAGTTGGTGCCCTGCTGGTTCAGCTTCGCCAGGCCCAGCGCGATCGCGGTCCTGACCTTGCCATGCGCGAGCACATCGTTCACGCCCGCCGTCTCGGGTAAGCCGGCATGGGCGCGGCAAGCAGCCAAGTTCGGAAAGACCAGAAACCGCACCTCGTCGCCGCCATGGCCGGTGACGACGATGTCCTGCGCGAGCGGCGCCAGCGCGGCGATGCCGGCGACGCGCAGCGTGCCGACGCTGACCCAAGTGCCGGAGTTGAGCTTGAAGTCCTCCGCTACGCGGCCATCGAAAAACAGACCTCGCTCCGGTCTGTTCGCATCGGCGAGCTTCACGGCATCGCCAATGAGATAAAAGCCCTCGTCGTCGAAAGCCTGCTTCGTCAGCTCCGGCGCCTTCCAGTAACCCGGCGTGACATTGGGGCCGCGCACGCGCACCTCCAGCTTGTCGCCCGACGTGACGAGCTTCAGCTCGGTGCCGGGAATGGGCACGCCGATATTGCCCGAGCGCTCCGCGAGGAAATGACAGTCGGTCGCCAGCGGTGACGTCTCGGTCGAGCCCCAGGCCGACACCATCGGCAGCGGACGACCAACAGTCCCTACCGAAAGCTGCTCGAGCGCATCCCAGAGGTTCTGCGGCAGCGCGGCGCCGGCATAGAAGGCGAATTTCACCTCGCTGAAGAAGCGGCGGCGCAGCTCCTCGTCGCCGCGCAGCGCTGCGATCAGCATGTCGAAGCCGCGCGGCACGTTGAAATAGACCGTCGGCATCACGCTTTTCAGATTGGCGAGTGACGTTGCGAAGAGACCGGGCGCGGGCTTGCCGCCGTCGATATAGAGCGCCCCGCCGTTGCGCAGCACGAGATTGAAATTGTGGTTGGCGCCGAACGTGTGGCTCCAGGGGAGCCAATCGAGAATGACGAGATCGCTGTCAGCCTGCTCAAGGAACGTCCAAGTTTGCGCCTTGGCCTGCTGGCTCGAGGTCAGCATGCGCTGCGTGTTGATGACGGCTTTCGGCGTGCCGGTCGAGCCCGAGGTGAACAGGAATTTTGCGATCGTATCCGGAGTCACCGCGGCGAAGGCTTTTGCGACGTCGGGGATTTCAGGCGTCGCCGCGATGGTGCGGAAGGCCAGCGCATCGGCATCGCCGGCATTGCCACTGATGATCTGCGCCTTGTGCAGCGGCTCGATCGCGGCCAGCGCCGCGGCAAACGGCTTTGTCGCCGAGACATAGATCGCGCCCGGCTGAAGCAGCGCGATCATGCTCTTGAGCTTGTCGAAACCTTTCGACATCAGCGAATAGGCCGGCGAGATCGCGGCCGAGGGCACGCCGACATGCTGGGCGGCCAGCGCGAGCAGCGCGTGGTCGATGCTGTTGTCGGAGAGGATGACGACGGGACGCTCGGCGCTGAGCTCTTGCGCCAAAATCCAGCTCGCCGCTGCGCGTACCCGCCGCAGGGCGCCCGCGTAGGTCATGGTGGCCCAGGGCGTGTCGGCGCTGTCACGCTCGGCGAGGAAGATCGTGTCAGGCGTCTGCCGCGCAAAATGCTCCAGCCAGTCGCCGATGCAGCGGGCGCTGTCGCGCAAGGGTTCTGGCGAGCGCAGCACGATGCTGCCGTCGGGGCGATGCTCGGCGACGGTCTTGGGTGTTGCGAACAGGCTCGAAGCGTCACCGCGTGCGGCGGTTGTCATGGTTTCCTCCTCGCCCTTATCAGGGATCGGCTACAGCCTCGTTCCGGGCCGCTTTGGCCATATTGTTGGGCACGACAATTGTTGTCGTCAACAACAATCTTCCGTAGGGGCCTTCGAGGCGCTAAGGTTGCACGGCAGGAGAGATCACGTGACAGCCAGCGCAGCCCGAACTGAGCCCGGCCCCTCCCCACGCAAACGTGCCGGCAACGGCGCGGCGCGGCCGAACGACGCGGACGAGATCGGCCTCGACGCGCTGGTCGGGCACGCCGGTTATGCGGTACGTCGCTTCCAGATCTGGATCTTTCAGGACTTCATCAAGACGCTCGGCGCGGTCGACATCAAGCCGACGCAGTATTCCGTGCTGACGGTCATCGGCGCCAATCCGGGCCTGTCGCAGATGGCGGTGGCGAAGCGTCTCGGCATCGAGCGCGCCCGGCTGGTGCATCTGCTCGACAGCCTCGAACAGCGCAAGCTGGTGAAGCGGGTCAAGTCGAAGGCGGACCGCCGCTCCCACGCGCTGCACCTCACCGCACCGGGGGAGACGGCGCTGGCCAAGTTCAAGCGCCTCGCTGCGGAGCACGAGCGGCATGTCGTGGAGAAGATCGGCAAGGAGAACCGGGAGCGGCTGCTCCAGATCCTTGCCGGCTTCACCTGATCAACGCTGCCCAATATTTGCGCAAATGCCCTATCAGGGCGCTGGCACGACGGCCCAACAATCCTCGAAATATCTTACAAGCCACTGATCCCACGATAATATCCGAGGCATGGCGCTTGCCCGGATTGTGTACACAATGGCACATCGCTTGCTTCAATCCGGGTAAGACCTGTTGCCGGAGTTTTGTCACCATGGGGGCTGAGCAGCCTGAAACGATCGCCGCGATTGTGGCCGCGCATCGCGCGGGCACGATCACGCCTGCGCAGACCGTCGCACGAACCTATCAGCGCATCCGCGATCACAACGATCCCGCAATCTTCATCAGCCTGCGCGACGAGAAGGACGCGATCGCGGAAGCCGAGAAGCTTGCCGCAAGGGATGCCGCCAGCCTGCCGCTCTTCGGCGTGCCGGTCGCGGTGAAGGACAATATCGACGCGCTCGGGTTTCCGACCACCGCGGCCTGCCCGGCCTTCTCGTATACGCCGACGCATGATTCGACCGCGGTGGAACGCCTGCGCGCGGCCGGCGCGATCATCATCGGCAAGACCAATCTCGACCAGTTCGCAACCGGCCTCGTCGGCGTGCGCTCGCCTTTTGGCATCCCCAAGAATTCGATGCGCGAGGATCTCATTCCCGGCGGATCGAGCTCGGGATCGGCGGTCGCCGTTGGTGCCGGACTCGTTCCGCTGTCGCTGGGCACGGACACCGCGGGCAGCGGACGCGTGCCGGCGATGCTCAACAACATTGTCGGGCTGAAGCCGAGCCTCGGCATGATCTCGACCGCGGGCCTGGTGCCGGCCTGCCGCACGCTCGACTGCATCTCGGTATTCGCTCTGGCCGTCGACGACGCTGCGCTTGCACTCTCCGTGATGGCGGGTCCAGACCAGGCCGACCCGTTCTCGCGCGACCGGCCGCTCGGCGCGATCACGCCGTTCCCCGCGAATTTGCGCCTCGGCGTACCGCGCAACGGACAACTGATCTTCTTCGGCGACAGGAAGGCGGAAGCCGCTTACGGCGATGCGCTGAAGCGCTGGATCGCGCTCGGCGCTGAGCTGGTCGAGTTCGACCTCGAGCCGTTCTACGAGACGGCGCGGCTGCTCTATGAGGGGCCGTGGGTCGCCGAGCGTTATCTCGTGATCAAGGATCTGCTGGCATCCGCGCCTAATTCGATTCATCCGGTGACGCGCGAGATCACCGTCGCCGGGGCGCGGCTGAGCGCTGCGGAGACCTTCTCCGCGCTCTACCGCTTGCAGGGCCTGCGCAAGATCGCCGAGCGCACCTTCGCCAATATCGACGCGCTGGTGCTGCCGACCGCGCCGACCGCGTATACGACGGCCCAGGTGCTGGCCAATCCGATCGAGCTCAACAGCCGGCTCGGCACCTACACCAATTTCGTCAACCTGCTCGATCTCTGTGGTCTTGCGGTGCCCGCGTCGATGCGCGCGGATGGCATTCCGTTCGGCATCACGCTGCTCGCGCCCGCAGGGCGTGATGCACTGCTCGCGAGCATCGGCCGCGTTTTCCATGCGGATACGAAACTGACCGTTGGAGCGAAGGGCGTTGCGCAGGCCCCGCTGGCGCCGCTCGCAGCAAACGGCAGCGACGAGATTCCGATCGCGGTCGTCGGTGCGCATCTCTCCGGCATGGCGCTGAACGGCGAATTGCAGGCATTGAACGGTCAATTGATCGAAGCGACCAAGACCGCGCCCGACTACAAGCTCTACGCACTCAAGACCACGCCCCCGAAGCCGGGCATGCTGCGCGTCGAGGCTGGCAAGGGCGCGGCGATCGAGCTGGAGATCTGGTCGCTGTCGTCGTCCGCGTTCGGCAAGTTCGTCAATGCGATTCCGGCGCCGATGGCAATCGGTACGGTGCGGCTTGCCGATGGACGCAGCGTGAAGGGCTTTCTCGTCGAGCCGGAGGTGCTGGGCGAGGCGCGCGACATCACGGCGTATGGGGGATGGCGCGCGTATATGAAGGAAGTCGCGGCGATATAGGTCTCGTAGGGTGGGCAAAGCGTAGCGTGCCCACCATCACTATTGGCCAGGAGAGACGGTGGGCACGGCGCCTTGCGCCTTTGCCCACCCTACGGCACCGCGTGCGCGGCCCTAAACCGATACCGCGTAAATCTCATACTCCCCGCGCACCAGCTCGATATGCGCGCGCATCGCTGCTGCCGCGCCCTGCTTGTCGCCGCGCATGATGGCGACGACGACGCGGTCGTGCTCGGCTTGCGACTTTGCCAATCGGCCGAGGTTGCGGAACTGGGCGCGGCGGAACGGTTGCACGCGGACGCGGGTCGCCAGCGTGATCTCGGCGATGTAGCCGTTCTGTGATCCCGCATAGATCGCGTTGTGGAAGCGCTCGTTGACCTCGTGGAAGCGATCGGGATTGCCGGCGTAGCTGAGCACGCGCAGCTCTTCGTGGATGGCTTCGAGACCATGGCGCTCGGCCGCCGACATGCGCTCGGCGGCAAGGCCCGCGCAGAGCGCCTCGAGCTCCGCCATTGCCTCGAACATGCTCTTGAGACGCTCGACCGAGGGCTGCGCCACCACCGCACCGCGATGGGCGCGCGATTCGACGAGGCCGCTCGCCACCAGCTGGCGCAACGCCTCGCGGACCGGCGTGCGCGAGACGCTAAAGCGGCGCGCGATGTCGGTTTCATCAAGCGGCGCGCCCGGGGCCAAGGTTCCGCGTACGATCTCGTCGGCGAGTTGAAGCCGCAGTTCCTCGGCGCGCGTGATCTTGTGCACGCTGGGCTGCGCCCGGTCGACGCGCGGCACCACCGGCTCGGCCGGCAGTGTTCCGGGCGGAAGATCGTCAAGCGTCATACGGTCAGGTCTCTTTCGACTCGTCGATGATGCTGACATGGGCGGCGACGACGCGCCAGCCCTCCGGGAAGCGAATCCAGGTCTGCATCTGCCGGCCGACCTTGCCGGGAGCCGTGTCGCGATAGAACAGGGTGGAAGCCACGGCCGTGTCGCGGCCGTAGCTGGTGATCACGGTTTTCGCGGTGCGGCGGTTGAGGCCGACCGGCGAACGTCCGGCGCGGAAGCCGGAGATCGCCTCATAGCCGTAGAGGTTCTCGCCGATGCCATAGCGCAGCGTGCGGGGATCGTTGCGGAACAGCTCGCCGAGCACGGCGACGTCGTTGCTGACGAGAGCCTGCTCATAGCGCTCGAACGCGGCCTTCACTTCCGCGATCACCTCGGGGAGATCGATCTCCATTCTAAATCCCTCTCAAAGTCCCCTTGGCGACGGCGCGGATACCACGCCCATCTTCTCCAATGCGTACGCGACGCGCAACGCGATGTCCTCGCGCCAGGGCGCGGCGATGATCTGCACGCCGATCGGCAGCGGCTCGAGCGGCACCGGCACGGCGACCACCGGCAATCCGATGAACGAGATCGGCTGGGTGTGGATGCCGATATTGGCGCGAACCGGCAACTCGACGCCGTCGAGCGTGAAATTCACCTGGCCAAGCTTCGGCGCCGTGCAGGGCGTTGCCGGCGCGATCAGCACGTCGACGGATTTGAAGATCTCGGCGAGCTGCGCGCGATACCAGCGGCGGAATTTCTGCGCGCGGTCGACCAGCGGCGCCGGCACCATCGCGCCGGCAATCAGCCGGTCGCGCACGGCGGGATCGAAATCGTTCGGGCGCTTGCGCAGGCGGTCGAGATGCAGCGAGGCGCCTTCGGTGGTGGTGATGACATAGGCCGCCGCGCGGGCGCGCGAGGCTTCGGGCACGTCAACGATCTTCGTCGCGCCGAGCGCCTTGGCGACGCGGCTCACCGCTTCGACGGCCTCGGGAAACACGTTCTTCTGAAAGTGCCCGCCGGCAATCGCGATGCGCAGGTCCGACACCGGATTGGCGAGCAGCGGCAGCGTCGGCTCCAGACCGCGCGTGGTGCAGGCGGCATCGTCCGCATCCACCCCCTGCATCGCGTCATAGGCGAGCGCGAGATCGGTCGCCGAGCGCGCGAACGGACCGAGATGATCGAGGCTCGCGACGAACGGGAACGAGCGCGCGCGCGACAGCCGGCCATAGGTCGGCTTCAAACCAAAGATGCCGCAGAAGGAGGACGGCACGCGGATCGAGCCGTTGGTGTCGGAGCCAAGCGCGATCGGCACCAGCGCGCCGCCGACGGCGCTGCCGGAACCACCTGAGGAGCCGCCGGTCATCCGGGTCGTGTCATGCGGATTGCGCGAGGGACCGTCATGGACGTTCTCGCCGGTGAAGTCATAGGCGTATTCGCCCATGTTGAGCGCGCCGACGAGCACGGCACCGGCGGCTTCCATCCGCTCGATCAGCGTGGCGTCGCGCTTGGCCGGCGCGAGGTCGCGGTTGATCTTCGAGCCGGCCCGCGTCGGAAGCCCCGCGACGTCAAACAGGTTCTTCACCGCGAAGGGAACACCGGCGAGCGGGCCGACCTCCTTGCCGGCAGCAATGTCGGCGTCGATCGCACGCGCCTTCGCACGGGCGCGCTCGGCAGTGACGTCGGTGAAGGAATTGAGGACGGTGTCGTGCTGCTTGATGCGCGCAAGCGCTGCTTCGGTGGCATCGAGGGCCGACATCTTGCCGCCGGCCACAGCCTTGGCGATGTCCGCAGCCGTCATTTCTGGCTTGGTGGTCATGGCGGAATCAGACCGTGAAGATCGGCGCCGGCTCGGTCTCGTCCGGCAGCGCGAATTCGTCGACCAGTCGGCCAAGCCGGAGCGAGACTTCGAGATTGGCGCGCACCGCCGGCCTCCAGGCCTCCTCGACCGGCAGCGCCAGCGCTTTCGATACGGCGTCGATATAGTCGTCCAGCGGCTCGGCCATCACGCTCCCAAACAATCTCTCAGTGAACCGGCAACGGCGGATGCGGGATCGCCGTCAACAGCTCCTTGGTATAGTCGTCCTGCGGATCGCTGAGGACCTTTTCGGAAGAGCCCTCTTCGACGATTCGACCTGTCCGCATGACAATGACACGATCGCACAACAAGCGCACTACGTTCAAATCATGCGAGACGAACAGATAACCCATACCTAAGCGCGCTTTCAGGTCCTGAAGCAGATTGAGGACCACGGCCTGGACCGAGACGTCCAGCGCCGCGGTCGGCTCGTCCAGGATGACGAGTTTTGGATGCAGCGCGATGGCGCGCGCGATGCCCACGCGGGCCTTCTGGCCGCCGGAAAGCTGGTGCGGAAACCGATCCAGCAGATTGTGCGGCAGCCCGACCATGGTCGCAAGCTCCTCGCAGCGCGTTCGCAGCGCATCGCGGCCCCTGATGTCGCCGAGCTGCATGATGGGGTCGGCGATGGCGCGGGCGGCGGTGAAACGCGGGTTGAGGCTATCGGTCGGATCCTGGAACACCATCTGGATGCGGCTGCGCTGCGGCAGCCGGGCGAAGGACGCAGGCGCGATGGCGCCGATGTCCTCGCCGTCGAACTGGATCAGGCCCGAGGTCTGGTCCAAGAGCCGCATCACCATCATCGACGTGGTCGATTTGCCGCAACCGGATTCGCCAACCAGGCCGACGCTCTCGCCATGGCCGATGGAGAGGCTGATGCCGTCGACGGCGCGGAAGACGTCCGGCTCGACCGGCGGCTTGCGGCCGAACAGTTTTCCGAGCGTGGCCGTGGCGCCCTGGCGGGGGTATTCCTTGACGAGCTTTTCGATGAGGAGAAGGGGCTTCTTCTCCCTCTCCCCGCTTGCGGGGGCGCGACGGGCTTCGCTCGCGCTGAGAGCGTCGGGGTGAGGGGGACTCTCCGCGAGCACGGTGCTGGGAGAGTCCCCCTCACCCGCCATGCTGCGCGCGTCGGCCTCTCCCCGCACGCGGGGAGAGGCGAAGGAAGCGCCCTCTTCCTCCGGCAAGAGATCGCGCAAGCTCACGCCGAGCCGCGGTGTCGCGCGCATCAGCTTTTTTGTGTAGGGGTGCTGCGGGCTGGCGAAGATGTCGGCGGCTTTCGCGGTCTCGACGACGCGGCCCTTTTCCATCACCACGACACGGTCGCAATAGGCCGCAGCGAGGCCGAGGTCGTGGGTGATCAGGATGGTCGACATCGCCTTGCGCTTGGTCAGCTCGACGATCAGGTCCATCACCGCTTTCTGGGTGGTGACGTCGAGGCCGGTCGTCGGCTCGTCCGCGATCAGGAGCTGCGGATTGCAGGCGAGCGCGAGGGCGATGACGACGCGCTGGCACATGCCGCCTGACAGCTCGAACGGATAGGCGTGGTAGCGCTCGCGCGGGCGGGCGATCTTGACCTGCTCCAGCGCCTCGATCGCCTTTTCTCCGTGGTCCGAAACCATCGCCTGCTGCACATGGGTGCGCAAGACGTCCTCGATCTGGTCGCCCACTTTCCGGATCGGATTCAGCGCCGCGCGCGGGTTCTGAAAAATCATCGAGACTTCGCGGCCGCGCAGATCGCGCATCTGGTCTTCGGTCGCGGCCTTCACGTCGATGCCGGAGAACATCACCGAGCCCTCGGCGATCTTGCCCGCGCGGTCGAGGATGCGCATCACCGCGTAGGATGTCACCGACTTGCCGGAGCCGGACTCGCCGACGATGGCGAGCGTCTCGCCTTTGGCGACGGAGATGTTGACGTGCTGCACGGCTTTGACGATGCCGCGGCGGGTGGTGAATTCGACCGTGAGGTCCTGGACGTCGAGCAGGGGCTGGGCGGTCATGGACGGCTCCCGTCACTCAAAAAGTGCGAAAACAACGCCATGCACAGTAGAATGGCATTGTAATCATTGGAGCATTTTTGACGGAAATTTGTCATCACGTCCTCCGCTGGGGGTCGACGATGTCGCGGAGGCCGTCGCCGAGGAGGTTGAAGCAGAACACGGCGATCATCAGAGCGAGGCCCGGGAATAGCGCGATCCACCATTCGCCCGACACCATGAAGCCCGCGCCTTCGGCGACCATGATGCCCCATTCGGCGGTCGGCGGGCGGACACCGAGGCCGATGAAGGAGAGGCCCGCGGCGTTGAGGATGGCGTAGCCCATGGTCAGCGACATCTGCACGATCATGATCGGCATGATATTCGGCAAGATATGCACCAGCAGGATGCGGAATTCGCCGTTGCCGGAGAGACGCGCGGCCTGCACGAAGCCGGCATTACGGCGGACATTGGCCTCGGCGCGCGCGACGCGGGCATAGAGCGGGAAGTTCACGATGGCGGTGGCTAGAATGATGTTCTGCACGGTGTTGCCGAGGGCGGCGACGATGCCCATCGCCAGCACGAACAGCGGGAACGCCATGATGGTATCGGCGATGCGGCCGACGATGCGGTCGGTCCAGCCGCCGAAATAGCCGGCCGCGATGCCGGCGAGGCCGCCCATCAGGAACACCAGCACGACGGAGGCGACGGCGATGAACGTATCGAGCCGCGTCGCCACGATGACGCGGCTGAAGATGTCGCGGCCGAGCTGGTCGGTGCCGAACCAGTGCGCCATCGACGGCGGCTTCAGCGCCGCGGCGGTATCGGAAGCGAGCGGATCATACGGCACCACGTAGGGGCCGAAGATCGCCGCGATGAGGATCACGATCAGCAGCGCGAAGGCAAAACCCGTGACCTTGTTCTCGCCGAGAACATAGCGGGTCTGTTCGAGGATCGCGACGAGCCCTGAGGTCCGCGCGGGACCCACGGGTTCAACAGCAGGCGCAACGGAGCTCATGTCACCCTCCCTTTGCGCATGATCTGGTCGGAAAACCGGCCTCCACTTTTCCGGATCATGCGCTAACCCTCCAACCTGACACGCGGATCGATCACGCCGTAGAGAATGTCGATCACGAGATTGAGCAGCACGTACATGACCGCCATGGTCAGCACAAAACCTTGCACCGGCGCGAAGTCGGACGAGATCAATGCTTCCACCGCGTAGGAGCCGATGCCGGGCCAGGCGAATACTTTTTCCACCAACACGTTGGCCCCTAACAGGAACGAGAACACCATGCTGAGCGTGGTGATGACGGGCAGCATCGCGTTGCGAAACGCGTAGGTGATGATGACGGTCGACGGCGACAGGCC
This sequence comes from Bradyrhizobium sp. Mp27, assembly GCF_029953005.1. NCBI lineage: Bacteria > Pseudomonadati > Pseudomonadota > Alphaproteobacteria > Hyphomicrobiales > Nitrobacteraceae > Bradyrhizobium > Bradyrhizobium sp. Mp27. Next base: position 117,408 of record NZ_JASAUS010000003.1, read on the forward strand.
GCTGGCGCGGGCCGTGCGCACGAACTCCGACGACAACACCGCCAGCATCGAGGCGCGCGTCATGCGCGCGATCGGCGCCAGCGAGAAGATCGCGAGCGTCGTCGCCGGCAAAATGAGCTGGCTCAGCGCGGAGCGGAACGCCTCGAAGTCGCGCGCGATCAGGGTGTCGATCAGATAGAAGCCGGTCACCGTCGGCGGCGCGCTGTAGAACACATCGAGGCGACCGAGCGGCGCGGGCGACCAGCCGAGCCGGAAATAGAAGACATAGACCAGCACGAGGCCGGTGAAGAACACAGGTAGCGACACGCCCGCCGTCGTCGTGACCCGGCAGAGGTGGTCGACCCATGATCCCGGCCGCGTCGCCGCCAGCACACCGAGCGGAATGGCGATCACGACAGAGACGATAAGGCCGAGCAGCGTCAGCTCGGCGGAGGCCGGCAGGCGGTTACGGATCTCGGCCGCGACCGGCTGTCCCGTGGTGAGCGAGTTGCCGAAATCGCCATGGGCGAGGTCGTTGGTGTAGCGGAAGAACTGCTCGATCAGCGGCCTGTCGAGGCCGAGCTTCTTGCGGATCTGCTCGACGGCTTCCTTGGTCGCTGCGGGACCGGCGAAGTATGCGGCGGGATCACCGGGCAACGCGCGCGTCAGCAGGAAGGTGACGATGACGACCCCGATCAGCGAGGGAATCGCGAACATCAGGCGCTTGCCGATCATGGTCAGCATGGTGTGCCCCTGGTGTGGAAATGAGATCGCGCTACGCGTACCGCTGCGCCCCCTCTCCCCTTGTGGGAGAGGGTTGGGGTGAGGGGTAGCCACGAACTCCGATCTCGCTCGGGGCTACCCCTCACCCGTCTCGCCGCTACGCGGCGAGCCACCCTCTCCCACAAGGGGAGAGGGAATGAGAGAGTTGCGCTCACCTCACTCGACCAAGACACCCAGAGAGACGCGGCCATGTCGCGCGCGCTCATCACGCCTTACCCCTTCACCAGCGCGCGGTAATCCAGCCTCCGGTGGAACCAGTATTGGTAGCCGCTGATGTTCTTCTGCATCGCGACGTTGACGAAGGGCTGGTACAGCGGGATGCGCGGGATGTCGGTGAAAGCGAGATCGACAAAACCCTTCACGTCGGTGTCGTAGGTCGCGGTGTCGCCGGTGGCGGCGGCGGTGCGCGCGCCGTCGATCAGCTTGTCCATCTCCGCCGACTTGTAGCTCATGGTGTTGAAGACGGAATTGTTGCCGTGATAGCACCAGTAGAAGAAGTACTCGGGGTAATCGAGCCAGCCCGAGAACACGTTGGTGAAGAGCGGCATCTCCTTCTTGTTCAGCTCGGTGCGCCAGTTGGCGCCGGGCACCTTGTTGATGGTGGTCTTGATGCCGATCTGCGCGAGGCTCTCCTGCACCAGCACGCAGAGCGGCTCGTTGACGCCCGCGAAGTTGAGATCGAACGAGATCGTGGTCTCGAAGCCGTTGGCGAGGCCTGCCTCCGCCATCAGCGCTTTCGCCTTCTCGATGTCGGTGTTGTATTTGTGCGGCTGCGGCCAGGCGACTTCGGTCGGCTTGTCCTTGGACGCGCCGAACATCGGGTTGGCGAGGCCGAACATCACAGCGTCCATGATCTTCTGATAGGGCAGCGCATAGGCGACCGCCTGACGCACCTTCGGATTGTCGAAGGGCGGCTTGGTGACGTTCATGCCGATATACTGCATGCCGTTGGAGAACGGCAGCGACACGACGTTGAGCTTGCCGTTCGCCTTCATCTCCTGAAAATCCTTGTTGGGCAGCTCGTAGGAGATGTCGGCGTCGCCGCGTTCCAGCAGCGCGCGGCGGTTGCCGGCCTGCGGTACCATGCGCCAGATCACGCGCTTGATCTTCGGCAAGGGACCGCAGACCCAATCCTCGTTGCGCTCCATGATCACTTCGGTGCCGGCGGTCCACTTCGTCACCTTGTAGGCGCCCGAGCCCGCGGTCTGCTGTTTTGTAAACTCGAGACCCCAGGGGTCCTTCTCGCTGGCGTTCTTCTTCACCAGCTCGGAATTGACGATGCAGGGCACGATGACCGCGAGATCGGGGATCGTGAGCTTGTCCTTCTTCAGGAAATCGACGCGCACGGTGTAGTCGTCGATCACGACGAACTGCTCCGGCTTGGTGAGAGAGCCCGCACTCATCTGGAAGGTCGGGAAGCCGCCGACGCTGACGGCGCGGTCGAGCGACCACTTCACGTCCTTGGCGGTGACGGGCGTGCCGTCGTGGAATTTGGCGTTCTTGCGCAGCCTGAAGGTGACCGACATGTCGTCGATCTTCATCTCCTCGGCGAGCTCGCCCTTGAACTTGTCGCGGTCGTAATAGGGCACGCCGCCGGGGCCGGCCTTCATCTCGTGGCTGATCAGGCGGTCGTAGCAATTCCAGGAGACTTCATAGCCGGGCACGTTGGTGCCGACGCCGTGGATGTCGAGATTGTTCGGGCCGCCTTCCGAGACGATCAGCAGCGTCTCCGAGCGCGCATCGGCATAGGCGGTGGAGATCACGGACGGCATCGCCGGAAGCGCCGCGCCTGCGGCCAATCCGGACACGGACTTGAGGAAATCGCGGCGCTTCATGGGAAATGCTCCAACGCAAAGGTTTCTGGTTGGAACAGGGAGTCGCAAGGTTCGTTCCAGCGCTTAACAGAGCCTTAAATTCCAGATAAGACCTTGATCGCAATTGATCTTTTTGAGATTCCGGCGATTGATCACCCTTTGGGCAGGCCGGTTAATTGCATACAAGGATACGATCCTGCTCTAAAAATAAGCTGAAAGATTGAGCGCTGCCGGATTGAGCAGGCCGTCGCAGATGGCCGGGACGGCTCAGCCCGGCCAGATCAGATCCTGGAGTTCGACGAGATCGTTCGCCCTGTCCTGCCAGCCCTCGATACAGACGTGGCTGTTGAGGTCGCTGGCGCGGTGCAGCAGCATCAGCGCCATCAGGCGGCGCTTGAGCGCATAGTCCAGCTTTGCATAGCCAAAGCCCTCGAGCAGGCTGCGCACCCTCCCCGGCCGTCCCGCCGCCATGAAGGCGCTGGGGCCGAGCAAATCGTAATCGCGCCATCCCGCGAGCACGTCGCCGAAGTCGAACAGGCCGGCGAGCGACCAGTCGCCGTCGTCGCAGGCGAGCAGGAAATTCTGGGGGATATATTCGCCCACCAGGATCACCGGCGGCGCATCCATCGGGATCAGTTTTGCAGCGTCGCGCAGGAGATCGTCGAGGCCTGCGAGGAATTTCGGCGCGAGGCCGAGCCGCGTGTGCCGCGCCTTGCATCCCTCCATCTGGGCACGCATGAAGTCGTCCCAGCGCGGTTCAATCTTTGCGAGCGGACCAAGCGGCGCGTGCTGCACGGCGGCGATGGTCTCGCCGATCTGGCGCAGCAGGCGCTCTTTCTGATCTTCCGCCAGCTGCGGCCAGACCTCCGAGCCGAGCGTGCCGGCAAGGCGCGTGATGACGAGGTAAGGCCAGCCGTCGCGATCACCCTCCGCGACGATCTCCGGGATCGGCACATGAAGGCGGCCGGCAAGCTGCGCCAGCGATCCGCGTTCGGAGACGAATTGCGCGCCGAGCTGCGGCGGGAAGATTTTCAGGATCAGCTTCTCACTGAGGCCGACGACGAGATTGGTGCCTGTTACAAACACGTGCGGCGCGCTGGTATCGAGACCATGGCTGCGGGCGATGTCGAGCGCGACCGGCAACCATCGCGGTGGATCGGAGCGAAAGGCGCGAAAGCTTTCCGCGTCGGTGAAGTGAGGTAGTTTCATCGACATCGCAACCATGATGCGTTTGAGTTCGTCATGCCCGGGCTTGTCCCGGGCATCCACGTTCTCCGGTTGCCGCAAGGCGTGGATGGCCGGGACATAGGCGAGCTAAGCGACGCCGTCCTTCGGACGACTATGCCCGGCCATGACGGCGTGCAAAGATCTCGCGTTCCAACCAATGCCAGGCTTCCATCCCGTTTCTACCGATCCGGGCTGGCGCGCTCGAACTGACGCAGCAGCTTGTTGCCGCGCTCGACCGCGGCATCGAGCGCAGCCTGCGCGCCCTTCTGGCCGGTAAAGGCCTGCTCCAGCTCGTCCTCGATCGCGCCGCGGATCAGCACGAAGGAGCCGAGCCGGATGCCCTTCGAGTTCTCCGTCGGCGGATGCAGCGTGATCTCTTCGAACGAGATCGCTGAGCCCGGATTGCGCTCGTAAAAACCCTGCGCGCGCGTCAGCTCGAAGGCGGCGCGGGTGATCGGCAGATAGCCGGTGTTCTGGTGCCAGGCCGCCTGCACGCCGGGCTGCGACAGATAGGCGAAGAACCGCGCCACACCCTTGTATTCCTGGCGCGGGCGGTCGCGCAGCACCCACAGCGTGGCGCCGCCGATGATCGAGTTCTGCGGCGCGTTCTTCACATCGGGCCAGTACGGCATCATGCCGTAGCCGATATCGAACTTCGAATTCGCCTTGATGTCGGCCCGCGTCGCCGAGGAGCCGATGAAGATGCCGCATTCGCCCTTCTGGAAGCGCGGCTCGGCCGACTGCCCGCGGCCGCCGTAGTCGAACACCTTGTCCTTCTGCCACTCGGCGAGCTGGGCGATGTGTTGCACGACGACCGGGTTGTTGATGGTCAGCTCGGCATCCAGCCCCGCAAAGCCATTGGTCCGCGTCGCGAGCGGCAGATTGTGGAAGGCGGAGAAATTCTCGACGTGGATCCAGGACGGCCAAGAGGTCGTGAAGCCGCACACAGCGCCGAGCTCGCGCAGGCGCTTTGCGGCAAGCCCAAGCTCGGGCCATGTCTTCGGCGGCGTCTCCGGATCGAGGCCCGCGTCGCGGAACATGGTCTTGTTGTAATAGAGGATCGGCGTCGAGGAATTGAACGGGAAGGACAGCAGATTGCCGGCCGCATCGGTGTAATAGCCGGAGACTGCGGGAAGGTAATCGCCCAGCGAGAACGGCTCGTTCATGTCCCGCATCATGGTGAACACGGGATAGATCGCGCCCTTGGCCGCGGTCATGGTGGCGGTCGCGACCTCGTTGACCTGGACGATCGCCGGCTGGCTGCGCGACCGGAAGGCGAAGATCGCCGCCGTCACGGTCTCGGTGTAGTTGCCCTTGTAAGCAGGCACGATGCGGTAATCGGACTGCGAGGCGTTGAAATCGGCGGCGAGCTTCTCGAGCTGCCGGCCGAGCTCGCCGGACATGGCGTGCCACAGCGCGATGTCGGTGGCGGCGCGCGCCTGAAGAGGCATTGCGAGGACGATGAAAGCGGCGAGGATCCGCAAAAGACGCGATGCTGAAATCACGATGGCTCTTCCCGTGTCGCGCGGCAAAAGGCGACGATACCTGCTTAAGGCGCTGCATTTCCTGTTTCAACCGGGAATGAGCGGTGGCTGCGCCGCACAATTCCCCCGCCGGATGCGGCGGGATGGCCTTCCCACTACCATCTGCTAGATTGCGTTGAACCTTTTGGCTCCGCCATAGACTCCACCACTGAGGGGTTGAGTGTGCCAGTGCTGAACCGTGCCGAACTCACGCGGACCGGGGTGATCTTCGTTGCGTTTCTGCTCGCGGTCTGCGCGACGAGCGCTGCTGCGCGCGAATTCCGCGCCGCCGACACCCAGCCCGAGGATTACCCGACCGTCCAGGCGCTACGCTACATGGGCGCGCTGATTGCCGAGCGAACGGGCGGCCGGCACGAGATCAAGGTGTTCCACTCCCGTCAGCTCGGCGAAGAGAAGGAGACCATCGAGCAGACCAGGGTCGGCGCGATCGACCTCAACCGGACCAATGTGGCGCTGATCGGCAACTTCGTTCCGGCGATGAACGTGCTCGCCATGCCGTTCCTGTTCCGGTCCATCGAGCACATGCAGAAGGTGCTGGACGGGCCGATCGGCAGCGAGATCCTCGGCAGTTTCGAGCCGTACGGCTTCGTCGGGCTCGCCTTCTACGATTCCGGCGCGCGGTCGATCTACAACGGCGTCCGTCCGGTCAGGAGTGTCGCCGACCTCGGGGGATTGCGGATCCGGGTGCAGCAGTCGGAGTTGATGAGCGAGATGATTCGCTCGCTCGGCGCCGAACCGGTCGAGATGCCCTATGGGCAGGTGCTCACAGGGCTTGCCAACCATCTGATCGACGGCGCCGAAAACAACTGGCCATCTTTCGTGACGACAGACCATTACAAACATGCCGGCCACCTCGCGCTCACCGAGCACACGATGAGCCCGGAAGTGCTGGTGATCTCGCTGAAGGCCTGGAAGAGCCTGTCGGCGGACGACCAGCAGCTATTCCGCGAGGCCGCGGCTCGCTCCAGCCGGTTCATGCGCGAGAAGTGGCGCGACCTCGAGGAGCAGTCGCAGCACAAGGCTGAAGCCGCCGGCATCACCGTCGCCAGGGATATCGACCGCAAGCCGTTCGAGGACGCGATGGCTGCGATCTATGCCAAGGCGGGGCGCGATCCCGCCGCGGCCGCGCTGATCGAACGCATTCGCAAGGTGGAGTGAGCCGCTTGGCTGCACCCGGACACAGCGAGCACGCAGACAGGGCGCCCGGCCCGCTCGGGCGGCTGCGCGCACGCCTGGTCGGGATGCTCCGCGCGGTGCCGATCCGCTGGCGTATCCTGTCGATCGCGGCGCTGAACTCGGCCGTGGTCGTGGTGCTGGTGGGGCTGATCTGGAACGGCACGCAGGTGCTGGGCTCGGCCTGGGGCGACGTCCGTCAGGTCCGCGAGTCCGACCGCATCCTGGCGCTGCTCGAGAGCGAGACCGGGCGCCTGCACAATCTGATCCACCGCTACATCAACCAGCCGAGCCCGGACCTGTTCGCCGAGATCCTGCTGCTGCGCGAGGCGGTGCTGGGCACGCTGACCGACCGTGCCGCCAAGGACCCGATGCTGTCAGGCTCAGTCGAGGAGCTGGAGCGCACCACCGACCGCTTCCTCAACGGCTTCGGCGAGCTGCGCAGCGTGCAGGCGACGATCGCCAAGACCTATGAGGAGCAGGTGCAGGGCCCGGCCAGGGACATGGCCGGTCTCTATTCCATCATCGAAGGCGCCACCGGGCATCGCGACGCCCTGATCTGGCCCTCGCTCGGCAAGTCCCGCGAGGCCTTCACCGCGATGCTGGTCGCAGCCAACTCCTACTATCTGTCGCTCTCGCCCGGTGCCGCCGACGATGCGCGCCGCAACACCGAGACGATCGAGAAGACCATTCCGGTCATGATCGATCTCGCCGACAACGACCTGCAGCGCATGGCGCTGCAACGGCTCGGGACCCGCACCATGGCGCTGCGCGAGGGTTTCGCAAAGCTCTCCGAGCAGCTGACGAGCCGCACCGAATTGCTGCGCAACACCATCGACGCCAGCCAGGCCGAGGCGATCGGCGCCATCGACGACCTCTCCACCAAGATGCGCCAGCGCGAGCAGAAGGCGCAGGAGACGTTTGATCGTACCCTGGCCGATATCTCGCGGCGGGTGCTGTCGATCGCGGTGATCTTCCTCGGCATCATCCTCACCGCCGGCGTGCTGATCGCGCTGTCGATCCGCCTGCCGCTGCAGCAGATCATGACCGCGATGCGCGCGATCACGCTCGGCGACCTCGACCGCGAGGTGCAGGGCACCAAGGCACGCGACGAGGTCGGCGCCATGGCGCGCGCGGTCGAGGTGTTCCGCGAGAACGCGATCGCGAAGCGCGAGACCGAGGACGAGCTGCGCGCGTCCAAGGAGAAGGCCGAGAGCGCGCTGCTCGAGCTCAACACCGCGCAGCAGAATTTGATCGACGCCGAACGGCTGGCCGCACTCGGCGGCCTCGTCGCCGGCGTCGCGCACGAGGTCAACAACCCGATCGGCATCAGCCTGACCGTCGCTTCCAGCTTCGCCCGGCGCACCGAGATCTTCGAGGCCCAGCTCAAGGGCGACGGCGGCCTGCGCCGTTCGCAGCTGGAGGAGTTCGTGCAGTCCTCGCGCGACGCCTCGCAGCAGCTCGTCGCCAACCTCACCCGCGCCGGCGAGCTGATCCAGTCGTTCAAGCAGGTCGCGGTCGACCGCTCGCATGCCGAGCGGCGGCAGTTCTCACTCAGCGAAGCTACCGACCAGATCATCGCCAGCCTGCGTCCGGTCCTGAAGCGCTCGCCGATCACGCTCCAGGCCGACGTACCCGAGGGGCTCCTGCTCGACGGCTATCCCGGCTCCTACGGCCAGATCCTGACCAACCTCTTCCTCAATGCCGCCAACCACGCCTTTGCCGACGGCCGCGCCGGCACGATCACGATCTCGGCCCGGCCGCGCGGGACCGACGACATCGAGATCATCTTCGCCGATGACGGGGCCGGCATGACGCCTGACGTGCAGCGCCAGGCCTTTGACCCATTCTTTACCACCCGGCGCAATGAAGGTGGTACGGGACTCGGCTTGCATATCGTCTATAACCTTGTCACCCAGCAGCTCGGCGGGCGCATGATGCTGGAATCCAAGCTGGGACAAGGCACTACTTTTCGCATTATCATGCCCCGGGTCGCCAAGGGCGGCGCGCAAAGCACAGAGACTGACGGGACTTCTCAATGGCCGAACAGGACGATGTCCTCCACCTGATCGACGATACCGGTACCGCACCGGAGGACCAGAACGCACGGAAGTGGAAGATCGCCGTCATCGACGACGATCCCGCCGTGCACGACGGCACCCGCTTCGCGCTGTCCGACTACAGCCTCAACGGCCAGGGACTGGAGATCCTCTCCGCCCATTCCGCGGCGGAAGGTCGCAAGCTGATGGCCGCGCATGGCGACATCGCCGCCGTGCTGCTCGACGTCATCATGGAGACCGATGTCGCCGGCCTCGAGCTGGTCGAGTTCATCCGCAACGAGCTCAAGAACGAGACCGTGCGCATCATCCTGCGCACGGGACAGCCCGGCCAGGCGCCGGAGCGGCGCGTGATCGTCCAGTACGACATCAACGACTACAAGGCCAAGACCGAACTCACCGCCGACAAGCTGTTCACCTCGCTGACCGCGGCGCTGCGCTCCTATCAGCAGCTCGAGCGCATGGTGCAGACGCGGCGCGGGCTCGAGATCATCATCGACGCCGCCTCGACGCTGTACGACTTCAAGTCGATGCAGCGGCTCGCCGAGGGCGTGCTGACCCAGCTCGCCTCGCTGCTCAACGTCGATTGCGCCGGCATACTGGTGCTGCGCGACAATGGCGGCGTGGACCCCGAGCTCTCCGTGCTCGCCGGCAGCGGATGCTACAGCCGCTTCATCGGCACGACCTCGTCGAAGGCGCTCGACCCCGATCTGCGGACGATGGTGGAAGCCGCGTTCCAGGGCCGCAAGAACGAATTCGCCGACCACCGCAGCGTGATCTATCTGCGGACCGGCTCCGGCCGCGAGGTGGTGGTGCTGCTGCAGGCCGAGCGCGAGCTGTCCGAGACCGACCGCTCGCTGGTCGAGATCTTCTCCAGCCGGCTCTCGATCGCCTTCGACAACGTCATCCTCTACCAGCAGCTCCAGGACGCCAACACGCAGCTCGAGGACCGCGTCGCCCAGCGCACCCGCGCGCTGATGCAGGCCAACCGCCGCCTCTCGGCACAGTGGCTGCGGCTGCAGCGCGCCAACGGCTTCAAGAACGAGATTTTGGGCACCGTCGCCCACGACCTCAAGAACCCGCTCGGCGTCATCCTCGGCCGCACCGAGATGCTGAAGGAGCTGATCTCGACCGGCGCCTCGTCCGACGGCGTGGTCGCCCAGGTCGATCACATCCGCGATGCGACGAAGCGCCTGACCACGATGGTCGATCATCTGATCTCGGACGCGATGGCCGATGCCTTCGACATCACCATCCGCCGCGAGCCGGTCGACGTCGCGGCCCTGGTGAAAGAAGTGGCCGACGCCAACCAGCCGCTCGCCGTCAACAAGCAGCAGGCGATCACCGTCACGGCGCCGCCCAACATCGTCACCATGTGCGACACCGACCGCATCCGCGAGGCGATCGACAATCTGATCAGCAACGCCATCAAATACTCACCGATCGGCGGCAAGATCATCGTCGCCGTCACCCATGAGGCCAGCGATACCGTCGTCCGCGTCAGCGACGAGGGCGCCGGCCTGTCGCCGGAGGATCTCGGCCGCCTGTTCGGCCGGTTCCAGCGGCTGTCGGCCAAACCGACCGCGGGCGAGAGCTCGACGGGGCTTGGGCTTTCCATCGTCAAGCGTATTATCGACATGCATGGCGGCGAGGTGACGGCCGAGAGCGACGGTCCCGGCAAGGGATCGACCTTCACCATCACCCTGCCCGCGACCGAGTTGCCGTGATTCGAGTACCGAGATCTGAGTGATATGACCCAAAGCCAGCACATCATGATCGTCGACGACGAGGCCCCGGCCCGGGAGATGGTCGGTGATTACCTCAAGATGCACGGCTTCACCGTGACGCTGTGCGACGGCGGCAAGAGCTTGCGCACCGCGATCGACGGCAGCATGCCGGACCTCGTCGTGCTCGACCTCAACATGCCCGAGGAAGACGGCCTCTCGATCATCCGCGACCTCAAGAGCCGCATCAACGTGCCCGTGATCATGCTGACGGCGACCGCGAGCCCGATCGATCGCGTCGTCGGCCTCGAGCTCGGCGCCGACGATTACGTGGCAAAGCCCTGCGAGCTGCGCGAGCTGATGGCGCGCATCCGCTCGGTGTTGCGGCGGAGCACGCCGGTGAAGGCGGCCGAGACCGCGCCCGCCAAATCGGACAAGGATCAATTGGTGCGCTTCGGCACCAAATGGCTCGACCTCGAAGCACAGGCCTTGCGCGACGACGAAGGCAACGAGCATCCGCTCACCGCGTCCGAGTTCGGGCTGCTCAAGGTGTTCGCGGCCAATCCGAAGCGCGTGCTGTCGCGCGAACGCCTGCTCGAACTGGCCAATGCGCGCGACGCCGAAGCCTTCGACCGCGCCGTGGATCTGCGCATCATGCGCATCCGCCGCAAGATCGAGCCCGACCCGACCAAGCCGGCCGTGATCCGCACCATCCGCGGCGGCGGCTATCTGTTCTCGCCCGCGGGCGAGAAGGCGTAGGGCGCGCGGCACCTACCGCTGTCGTCCTGGGGCGCGCGCAGCGCGAGCCCGGGACCCATAACCACAGGGAGACGTTGTGACGCGAACCCGGTAACTCCGAGTCTTCGTCAAACTGCATCCTGTGGTTATGGGTCCCGGGTTCGCTTCGCGCCCCGGGACGACGGCGGTGGGTTTGCCGCCACCGAACGCAAAGCCCGGAATTTCGTTCCCGGCTGCCCCGCGCGCTCCCCAATCCACCACCCCCGTATTTTCCGTACATTGAAATTCCACGGCTTTTCGCCCCGAATGTTTCGTCGCGACCTGTCCGACGAAACAATTTGGCGGCGCACGAAACCATTTTTCGCTTTTGGTGCAGACGTCCCGAAACGTTCGCTGATTAACACTTTGGTCCAAGGAAACGCCGCTCGGTTGCGGCGCTACGGGGAGCAAGTCAATGCCGAACGTCATCGCCATCAACGCCCAAGCCAGCCAGAGCATCATTGCCGCTCAGGCGACCTCGGACGACATGCTCCTGGAGAGCATTGCGGACGGCAACCGGACGTCCATGCACATCCTCTATTGCCGGCACAATGTGCGGGTCTATCGCTTTATCCTGCGCATCGTGCGTGACGCGACCACGGCGGAAGACCTGGTCAGCCAGGTGTTCCTGGACGTGTGGCGCACCGCAGGCCAATTCCAGGGCCGCTCGCAGGTCTCGACCTGGCTGCTCTCGATCGCCCGCTTCAAGGCGCTCACCGCGATGCGCCAGCGCCGCTTCGAGGACATCGACCAGGACGACGTGCGCCAGATTCCTGACGATGCCGAGACGCCGGAGACCTCGCTCGACCGCAACGACACCAGCGCCATCCTGCGCGCGTGCGTGCAAAAGCTGTCGCCCGCGCATCGCGAGATCATCAACCTCGTCTACTACCATGAGAAGTCGGTGGAGGAGGTCGGCCAGATCATCGGCATCCCGCAGAGCACGGTGAAGACCCGGATGTTCTATGCCCGCAAGCAACTCGCCGATTTGCTTAAGGGCGCCGGCGTCGATCGTTTCGCCGCTTAAGTCCAAGAATTTCAATGGGATAGGACCGCACTTTCGGCCCTGTCCACGGACACGGAAGTGTTACCGCCGACGAAATAATTGAAACAAAGCACAACATCACGCGGAAAAACTTCCCCCCTATAAAGCTCGCATACGGTTTCGTTAAACCTCCCAAGACTTCCAGCGACCCGGACGGGATGCCCCCCTCCGGGTCGTTTTGTGTTTGGGGCGATAAAGCCGCGGCAGGCTCGGTGCACCTCTCTCGCCTGAGTGAGGCGGCCACTGCCCTCTCGCTCCCTCCCCCCTTGCGGGGGAGGGAGCGCACCGTCGCCGCGGCCGGCAGGACTGCCTCGCAATTCCGCCCGGTACGCCCCACACCAGGCAGCCGCCCCTCACGAAGGCGTGACGCCACCTAACAACGCGCGCAGCCATCCCGAACTGCCCTCGTGACCTCCCTCACGAGTGCCCGATGCTCGAACTTGTCTTCGCCGTCCTTGCCGGCATCCTGACCATCGCCGCGCCCTGCACGCTGCCGATGCTGCCGATCCTGCTCGGCGCCTCGATCGGGCGGGTGGGGCATTTGCGGCCCGCGATGATCGCGCTCGGCTTCGTCGTCTCGTTCTCGGCGACCGCGCTGCTGTTGGGTGCGATCACGCGGCTGTTCGATTTCGATCCGAACGTGCTGCGCGAGGCCGCGTCGATCCTGCTGCTCGGCTTCGGCCTGTTGATGCTGTGGCCGGCGCCGTTCGAATGGCTCTCGATCCGGCTCAATGGCTGGCTCGATCTCGGCAATGCCGGTGCCGTGCAGCGCGAGGGCGCGCTTGGCGGCCTCGTGCTCGGCACCACGCTCGGCCTGGTCTGGACGCCCTGCGCCGGTCCCGTGCTCGGCTCGATCCTGACGCTGGTCGCGACATCGAAGAACGCCAGCTGGGCCGGCGTGCTGTTGATTGCCTATGCCATCGGCGCAGCAATTCCGATGCTCGCGATCGCCTATGGGGGACAGGCCGCGACCACGCGGGTACGCAGCCTCGCGCGGATCTCGCCGCGGCTGCAGCAGGGCTTTGGAGTCGTCGTGATCGCCTTCGCGGTCGCGGCCTATTTCCAATACGACACGCTGATCGTGGCGTGGCTCACCGGATTCTATCCCACCGGCCAGATCGACCTGTGATCATCGCTCATCTTCACCGGAGGACGCTTCCATGACTTTCAAACTGCTCGCCGTCTCCGCCGCACTGATCGGCATGGCCGTGACAGGCGCCGTCATCCCCGGCATCTGCGACGAGGCCGCGCGCGCCACCCCTGTCGTCACCGCCGCCGCAAGCCAGCAGACCGCGCCCGATTTCACCGGCATCAACACCTGGTTCAACTCGAAACCGCTGAGCATCGCCGACCTCCGCGGCAAGGTCGTGCTGGTCGACTTCTGGACCTATGGCTGCGTCAACTGCGTCAACACGCTGCCGCACGTCACCGACCTCTACGCCAAGTACAAGGACAAGGGCCTCGTCGTGGTCGGCGTGCACACGCCGGAATTCCCGTTCGAGCGCTCCGCCACCAATGTGCAGGCCGCACTGAAGCGCCACGGCATCACCTATCCCGTGGCGCAGGACAATGATTCCAAGACCTGGAACGCCTACAGCAACCGGTATTGGCCGGCGCAATACATCATCGACCAGACCGGCAAGATCGTGTTCCAGCACGAGGGCGAAGGCAGCTACGACGAGATCGACCGCACCGTGGCAAAGCTGCTGAACGCCAGCAGCTGATCCCACACGGGCATCGGGCGACTGGTTTCAGGTCTCGCCGTTGTTGCTTGACTCCACGGACCCGTCCGTGGAGTTTCCCGAGCGACGGAATCAGCGCCCGCAATGGACGACGCGACCACCAGCACCGACATTCGGCTTCGCGAAGGCGCCTCGATCGCGCAGCGACTGGTCATGTCCGGCTTTGCGGCCGCCGTGGCGCTGTGCTTCACGCCGGGCCTGTTCACGCACGACACGTTGGAAGTGATCGTCTCGGTGGCCGCGCTGCTCGTGGGAGCAGCGTTCGTCGTCGGCATCATGCTGGCGCCGGCGGTGGTGTGGATCATCACGCCGAGCGAGATCCTGATCGGGCAACAGCGTCCGTTCGGAAAGCTCCGGACCAGGATCGTCGCGAAGGACGACATCAGGGGATTACAGGTTCCCGGCAGCAAGCGGGCGAAAGCCCGTTTCCAGCTGGCCTTCACGCTGGCCTCGGGGGAGCGCCTGACGTCGCCGCCGATCTCGGATGTCACGCATGTACGCGACACCGTGGCGCGGATCGCCGCGCAGTTCGATGTCCCCGACGTCGAGTCACCCATCAATCCGCTCGATGCCAGCAATCCCGAGATGCGTCTCGGCGAGCCGCTCGAGGCGTTTTCCGCCCGGGACATAAGGATAGTCGCGCTGATCGCCGTCGCCCTGTCCGCCGTTCCCTACGCCTACAAGCTCTGGCGTGGATGGCCGCCCAGCCATGTCGACATCCTGCTGCTGCCGCTCGGCGCGATCGCCGCATTCGCGGTTTACCGATACGCCAATCTCGTGACCGGCGCGTTCTGGATCATCCGCGAGAGCGATATCCGCGTCGAACGCCTGTGGGGCGACGGCACGCCGCGCGCCGACCATATCGAGGGGCACGACGTGAAGACGATCACCGTCGACCGCCGCGGCCGATCCGAGGACGAGCACTGCATCGTCACGATCCGGTTGCGCTCGGGGCGACGCTTTCGCAGCCCACGCATCGGGTCGCGGATCGAGGCCCGCGCGGTGGGGACCGAAATCGTCCGGCGGCTCAGGATCGCGCCGGAGAATAACAAGATCTGACAGCCCGCGGCCCGGCGAGGATGGCGCCGGCACTGCTTTTCGCGCCATCCCCTGTTTGTGGCATTGCCCGGCCTCGTCAAAAAACCAAAGCATTCTCGTGACATACCAGCCGGGCGCGCCATGAACTTGCCACGAAGCTGCCCCTGAGTTCAGATGGTCCGAATGATTTACGCTGTGGCAGCGGGGAGAGCTTGAAATGACGGATTATCGTCGCCTGACCGGGGCGTTCATCGCGGCGCTGGGCCTGGTCCTGACCACCTCATACGCCTCCGCGCAGCAGCCCGACCGCGGCGACGAGCCGGGGCTGGTCGCCGACGACGCTTACCAGCTCGAGCCGGAATGGCAGAAGCAGGTGGTCTACTTCCGCACCACCGAGACGCCGGGCACCATCATCATCTCGACCGCTGAGCGCCACCTCTACCTGGTGCAGCCGGGCGGGCGCGCGATCCGTTACGGCATCGGCGTCGGCCGCGACGGCTTCCAGTGGCAGGGGCTGGTGAACATCACCAACAAGAAAGAGTGGCCGGACTGGACGCCGCCGCCGGAGATGATCCAGCGACAGCCCTATCTGCCGCGCTTCATGGCCGGCGGCCCCGGCAATCCGCTCGGTGCCCGCGCCATGTATCTCGGCACCACCGTCTACCGCATCCACGGCACCAACCGTCCTGATACGATCGGCACCAAGGTATCCTCGGGCTGCTTCCGTCTCGTCAACCATGACGTCGCCGATCTCTACGATCGCGTCCCGGTCGGTACCAAGGTGGTCATCCGGCAGAAGCCCGAGCTCTGATCTTCCTCGCCTTAGCGAATAGTCCTTTTCCCGATTTTTTCGAGAGAGCAACATGATGCGCACTTTTCGAGGCGGCCTGCTGATCGGGCTCGCGATTGCCGTGCTGGTCGGCGCCCTGGCGGTGATCTACGAGTTCTACGATACCCGCACCCTGAAGCGCACCGTTCGCCGCGGCGAGGTGCTGTGCGGCGTCAACAAGGGCCTGCCGGGCTTCTCGATCCCCGATGACAAGGGCAACTGGACCGGATTCGACGTCGATTTCTGCCGCGCGGTGGCAGCCGCCATCTTCAACGATCCCGGCAAGGCCAAGTTCGTTCCGCTCGACGCCAGCGAGCGCTTCAAGGAATTGCAGAGCCGCAAGGTGGACATCCTCTCGCGCAACTCGACCTGGAGCATGGCGCGCGAGCTCGACTATGACCTCTATTTCCCGGCGGTGGCCTATTACGACGGCGCCGGCTTCATGCTGCCGCGTTCACGCAACAAGGAGACTTCGCTGGACCTGACCGGCAGCAAGGTCTGCGTGCAGGCTGGCACGACAACGCTGCTCAACGTCGCCGACTACTTCCGTGCCAACAACATGAAGTATGAAGAGGTGAAGTTCGACAAGCTGGATGACGTGGTGAAGGCCTACGACTCCGGCAAGTGCGACACGCTGAGCGCCGACGTCTCGCAGCTCTACGCGCTGCGGCTTAATCTCTCCAAGCCCGGCGACAACATGATCCTGCCGGACATGATCTCCAAGGAGCCGCTCGCGCCCGTGGTGCGCCAGCGCGACGACGACTGGATGATGATCGTGAAGTGGACGCTCTACGCGATGATCAACGCCGAGGAGCTCGGCGTGAGCTCGGAGAACATCGACGAGGCGCTGAAGTCGAAGAAGCCGGAAGTGATGCGCCTGGTCGGCACCGAGGGCAATTACGGCGAGCAGCTCGGCCTCACCAAGGACTGGGTCGTCCGCATCATCCGCAACGTCGGCAATTACGGCGAGATGTACGAGCGCAACATCGGCGAGAAGTCCAAGCTGAAGATCCCGCGCGGCATGAACCAGCTGTGGAATGCCGGCGGCGTGCAGTACGCACCGCCGATGCGGTAGTAGACTTCGGTTGCAGCCACGCTCTCAATCGTCATGCCCGGGCTTGTTCCGCCTGCGCGGCCGAAGCCGCTTCGGCGAGGCGAAGGCCCGGGCATCTACGTTTTTGAGGCACCGTAAGAACGTGGATGGCCGGGACAAGCCCGGCCATGACGGAGCTTGGGGCAGGCACTCTCCACACTCTCAACTGTCATCGCCCGGCTTGACCGGGCGATCCAGTATTCCGAGACGTCAATCGTATCCGGAGAAGCCGCGGCGTACTGGGTCGCCCGGTCAAGCCGGGCGACGGCACCGCGTGTGAGGTGCGCCCCTCGCGCCTCTCCTCAACTCAGATCAATACCCGCGCGCCCTTGCCAGCTGCTCGGTGTGGTAATTCGCGTCGCCGAACAACTCCTCGCACACGCGTGCGCGCTTCATGAAGAAGCCGATGTCGAACTGGTCGGTCATGCCCATGCCGCCATGCATCTGCACGCCTTCCTGCACCGCGCGGGTGGCGGTGGTGCCGGCGCGGGCCTTGGCCACGGCGACGCTTGATGCGGCCTTGGCGACGTCGGCATCGAGTGCCTGCAGCGCCTTCATCGTGGCGGCGCGGGTGATCTCGATGTCGACATAGAGCTCGGCGGCACGGTGCTGCAGCGCCTGGAATTCGCCGATCAGCTTGCCGAACTGCTTTCTGTTCTTGAGGTACTCGACGGTGCGGTTGAAGACCTCTTCGCTCAAGCCCACCATCTCGGCGGCGACCGCGCCGCGGCCGATGTCGAGCACGCCGTCGAGCAGCGCTGCGCCCTGATCGACCTCGCCGAGCACGCTATCGGCGTTGACCTCGACATTGGCAAGCTCGATCCGTGCCGCGTTGTGCGCATCGACCATGATGGTGCGCTCGATCGCAACGCCCTTGGCCTTGGGATTGACCAGGAACAGCGTCAGCCCTTCACGCTCGCCGGCGGCGCCCGCGGTGCGCGCCGCGACGATGAAGAGGTCCGCGACGTGGCCGTCGACGACCAGCGCCTTGGCGCCGGAGAGCTTGAAGCCGTTGCCGGCGCGCACCGCCTGCAGGCTGGTCTGAAGCGGGCGATGCTTGGCGCCTTCGTCGATCGCGAGCGTCGCGAGCAGCGAGCCGTTGGAAATTTTCGGCAAGAATTCCGACTTCTGCGCGGCATTGCCGCCGCGATTCAGCGCCGAGGCCGCCACCACGCTGGTGGCGAGGAACGGCGACGGCATCAAGGTGCGGCCGATCTCTTCCATCACGACACCGGCCTCCATGAAGCCGAGGCCGCTGCCGCCGAACTCTTCCGGCACCAGGAGGCCGGCAAAGCCCATCTCGGCGAAGGAATGCCAGAGCTCCTTGGAGAAGCCGGTGGGATCCTTGGCGTCGCGCAGGGATCGCAGGTGCGACACCGGCGCCTTGTCGCTGATCAGCCCGCGCGCTGAGTCGCGGAGCATGGATTGTTCTTCGGTGAGGACGAGGGCCATGGTGATGTTTCCGATTCGAAAATCTATTTTGTCTTCGTCATTCCGGGATGCGCCGTAGGCGCAGGCCCGGAATCCATACTCCCGACTGGTGGTTATGGATTCCGGGCTCGCGCTTCCGCCTTCGCTCTTCGAGCTTCGGCGGACAAGTCGCGCGCCCCGGAATGACGGGTGGTGAGAGCGTGCCTCACGCCCCCGGCAAATCCAGGATGCGCTTGGCGACGATGCCGAGCATCACCTCCGTCGTGCCGCCCTCGATCGAGTTGGCCTTGGTGCGCAGCCAGGCGCGCGGGCGGGCGCCCTGCCTGGAGCGCTCGCTCTCCCATTCCAGCGCGTTGACGCCGCCGGCCGACATCAGGATCTCGTGGCGGCGCTTGTTGAGCTCGGTGCCGTAGTACTTCATCGCGGACGAGAACGCCGGATGCGCCTGGCCGGCCTTGGCGAGATCGACCGCGCGTTCGGCGCAAGCGGCGAGCGCGGCCTCATCGACGTCGAAGCTCGCGATCCGGCCGCGCAGCATGGAATCGTCGAGCTTGCCTTGTGCATCGGTGCCGACGGAATCCGCCGCGATCTGGCCGAGCGGCCGGCCGACGCCGCGCTCGCCCATGCCTGATATCATCGCGCGCTCATGCTGGAGCAGATATTTTGCGACGTCCCAACCGCGATTGACGGTGCCGACCACGTGCGACTTCGGCACGCGGACACCGTCGAAGAAGGTTTCGCAGAACGGCGAATAGCCTGAGATCAGCAGGATCGGCTTGGTCGTCACGCCCTTCGAGGCCATGTCGAACAGGATGAAGCTGATGCCGTCGTGCTTCTTCGCCGTGGGATCGGTGCGGACGAGGCAGAAGATCCAGTCGGCATAGTTGGCATAGGACGTCCAGATCTTCGAGCCCGTGATGACGAAATCATCGCCGTCGCTCTCGGCGCGGGTCTGGAGCGAGGCGAGATCGGAGCCGGCGTTCGGCTCGGAATAGCCCTGGCACCAGCGGATCAGGCCCGCCGCGATGTCAGGCAGGTGCTCCTTCTTCTGCGCCTCGTTGCCGTATTTGAGCAGCGCCGGCCCCAGCATCCAGATGCCGAAGCTCGACAGCGGCGGACGCGCGCCCATCCTGGCCATCTCGGCGCGCAGCACCTTGTGCTCAGCAGCGCTCAGGCCACCGCCGCCATATTCCCTAGGCCAGTCAGGTACGGTCCAGCCCTTGTCGCGCATGCGCTCGAACCAGAGGCGCTGCGGCTCGGACGCGAATTTCGTATTGCGTCCGCCCCAGAACACGTCGTTATCCGAGGTCACGGGCTTGCGCATCTCCGGCGGGCAGTTGGCTTCCAGCCAGGCGCGCGTCTCGCTGCGGAATTTCTCAAGATCGGCGGGCTCAGATTCACTCATGGTCGTTTCCATCAATCAAAAAGACTTGTTGGGCGCGACTCTGAGCCATCGCACCGTGGAATTCAACCACTTCCGTGGCGCTGCATTCGGCTATAGTCGCCGCCACGGCGAGCTTGAAAACAAAGAGGAAATAACAATGCGCCTGAAACTCCTTTCGCCTGGCGAAATGAACGAGAGCCAGCGGCAGACCTATGACGAGTCGATTGCCGGCAAGCGCGGCAAGCCGCCGGCGCCGATGATGGCCTGGCTCAACAGCCCCGACATGGCCCGTCACGCCACGCGGCTCGGCGAAGTGCTGCGCTACGACACGATATTCCCCGCCAAGCTTTCGGAGATCGCAATCCTGGTGACGGCGCGGCACTGGACTGCGCATTACGAATGGTATGCGCATAAGCGCCTGGCGCTCCAGGGCGGCATGGACCCTGAGATCATCGACGCGATCCGCGACCGCCGCACGCCTGCCTTCAACGATCCCAAGGGCCAGATGATCTACGACGTCGCGAAGTCGCTGCATGAAGGCCATGGCGTCGAGAAGGGTCTCTACGATGCGGCCGTCGCGTTGCTCGGCGAGCGCGGCGTCGTCGAGGTGATCGGGCTGTGCGGCTATTACACAATGGTATCCATGACGCTGAACACGTTCGAGTTCGAGCTGCCGGAGGGCGAGGTGCCGGAGCTCTCATAGTTTCGTATCCGGAAACGATGGGTTTCGGGATAGGCAGGTAGTACTGTCCCGGAGCCGGCCTTATCTGGAGTTGGTCAACGGAGCAGCACCATGTCGCAAAGCCCAGCCGTCCATGCCGGCACAAGGATCGGCCACGTTCATCTCAAGGTCGCCGATCTCGATCGTGCGCTCGGCTTTTACTGTGGCGTGCTTGGTTTCGAGCTGATGCAGCGCATGGGCTCGGGCGCAGCGTTCATCTCGGCCGGCGGCTATCATCACCACATCGGGCTCAACACCTGGGAGAGCAAGGGCGGCTCGCCGCCGCCGCCGGGCACGACAGGCCTCTTCCACACCGCGATCCTCTATCCGACGCGGCCGGCGCTGGCGGATGCGCTGCATCGTGTGCTCACGGCCGGCATTGCGCTCGACGGCGCCAGCGATCACGGCGTCAGCGAGGCGTTGTATCTGCGCGATCCCGACGAGAACGGCGTGGAGCTGTATTGGGACAAGCCGAAAGAGCAATGGCCGCTCGGGCCGGACGGCAAGCTTGCGATGTTCACGAAGCGGCTCGATGTCGAGGGGTTGCTGAAGCAGCGGGAGGGGTGATGCCGTAGTCTCGTAGGGTGGGCAAAGCGTAGCGTGCCCACCACCTCTCGCGAGGCACGTTGAGAGGTCGATGGTGGGCACGGCGCTTCGCGCCTTTGCCCACCCTACTAGAGCTTCGCTTTTGGCTTCCCCCGCACCATGATCAGCGCCGCGGCCGCCACCTCCAGCGCGATACACAGATAGAACGGTAGCGTATAGCCGCCCGAGAAATCGCGCAGAAATCCGACGACGCCCGGGCCGAACGCGTAGGTCACCTGGTTGATCGCCGTATTCAGGCTGATCAGCACGCCGAACGAGGCGGAGTCGAATTCCTGCTGCACGATCAGCGACGGCAGCGTGATGAGATTGCCGACCGAGAAGCCGAACACCGCGCAGGCCGCGATCAGCACATAGTCGTTGTGCAAATTGATGACGACGCAAAGCGCCGCGGCCTGGCTGAGGAACGACAGTGCCGCGGCAAGCCGCTGGTTGAGGCGGTCGATCACCATCGAGAACAGCACGCGGCCGATCACCGCCATCGCGGTCAGCACCGCGACCGCCACCGCTGCGCGCTCGCGGCCGATCACGGGATCGAGGAACGAGATCAGGTGCACGATGAAGCCGACCTGCGCGAACAGCACCAGCGCGAACGCAATCGTCACCGTGAGAAAGCCGATGTCGCGCAACGCCCATGCGCGGATCTCGGTCGACGATTGCGGCCTGGCCTTCGCCGTCGCGTGCCAGCCGTGAAGATCGGGCGGCCGGCCGACGAGAAGGAGGATCACCGGCAGCAGCAACACCAGCATCGCGCCGGCGGCGGCGTACATCGCGCTGGCAAAGCCGACATGGCCGATCAGGGTCACCAGCAGCGGCACGCCGACGATGCCGCCAAAGCTGGCGCCGTTCAGCGCCAAGCTGATCGCCATGCCGCGCTTCTGGTCGAACCACAGGCTGATCGTGTTGGTGATCATGGCGAGACTGGTGCCGGCCCAGCCGAAGGCGAGCACGGCGTCGGCGAGATAGAGCTGCCAGGGTTCGCGCACCGCGCCGATCGCGACCGCAGCCGCCGCCATCGCCAGCGTGCCGGCGATCAGGCAGAGGCGCGGGCCGTATTTCCGGACGGCTTCGCCGACGAAGACGACCAGCAGCGCACCGAACAGATAGAAGAACGTCGTGCCCGAGGAGATCAGCGAGGCCGGCCAGCCCCGCGCGCGCTGGAGCTCGGCGACATAGACGCTCTGGCCGTAGAAACCGAGCCCCCAGCCGAACGTCGCGAGCAGGAAGCAGACCGCAACGATGCGCCAGCCTTCGTAGCGGAACGCGGATTCGTCGATCCTGGGCTGTTGAGGGTTATCGAGCATTGCCGCCTACTCCGTCATGCCCGGGCGTGTCCCGGGCATCCACGTTCTTCGATCCGCGCCCAAGACGTGGATGGCCGGGTCAAGCCCGGCCATGACGACATCTAGATAATCCTCACCCAAAAATCACTTCGACCTGGATCGAACTATCAACGCTGCCGCCAGCCTCCCGCCAATTCAGATCGCATCCGGGAATTCGCCCATCGCCGCGTCCAACCGCGCCTTGCGGCGGCGGGCCCAGGACGCCAGCGAGAGCACGGCGAGGCCGAGCACCACCGGCGGGAATACCACCATGTTCACCGCGGACCAGCCGTAATTCGCCAGCAACTGGCCGGAGGAGAACGAGCCGATCGCCATCATGCCGAACACCAGGAAATCGTTGAAGGCCTGCACCTTGTTGCGCTCCTGCGGACGGTGCGTCTCCAGCACCAGCGCGGAGGCGCCGATGAAGGAGAAATTCCAGCCGACACCGAGCACGATCAGCGTGGCCCAGAAATGCATCGCGGTGAGGCCTGAAAGACCGATACCCGCGGCCACGGCCTCCAGCAGCAGGCCGGCGGCGACGATCTTGGGCGCGCCGAAGCGCGCGATGAGCGCGCCGGTGAAGAAGCTCGGCCCGTACATGGCGACGATGTGCCATTGAATGCCGAAATTGGAATCACTGACACTGAGGCCGCACATCTTCATGGCGAGCGGCGCCGAGGTCATCACCAGGTTCATCATGGGATAGGAGATGACGCCGCACAGCGCGGCCGCGATGAAGCGCGGCTGGGTCACGATGTCGAGCAGCGGCCGGCCGCCGTGCAGATCTGCAGGTGCGGGCTTGGGCATGTCGACGCCGGCGACGATGCCCATCGCGACCAGCGCGACCGCCGCCTGCACCAGGAAGCTGAAGGCGAACAGATAGGGCGACCAGACGTCCATGGTCCATTGCACGAGCTGCGGGCCGAGCACGCCGGCGAACACGCCGCCGGCCATCACCCAGGACACCGCCTTGGGCCGGTAGGCCGCGCTCGCGCCGTCGGCGGCGGCGAAGCGATAGGATTGCGCCACCGCGCCGTAGAGGCCGCCGAGGAAGGTCGCGACGCAGAACAGCGCGAACGAAGCATGCAAAATCGCGAACGAGCCGCACAGGCCGGTGAGCGTGCCCAGACCCGTGCCGACGATAAAGGCCGCGCGGCGGCCGAAGCGGCGCGAGATCGCACCGGTCGGCAGCGTGCCGGCGGCGAGCCCCAACACATACATCGAGATCGGCACGGTCGCGAACGACATGTCGGGTGCGAGCGTCGCGCCGACGATCGAGCCGGTGGCGAAGATCACGGCCGAGTTGGCGCCGGTCAGCGCTTGCGCCGCCGCAAGGCGCACCACATTGGCACGCACGCGGGCGTCGGCAGCGATTTCGTGGGCTGTAGTCACGTCTAACATCGGCATTTCCGCCCGCGGATCTTTAAAGAGGACTTGTTGACTCCCGGCACTATGGAGGGGTGCGGGAGGGCGGGCAACCGGCGCAAACGGGCGCAGGCCATGCCTCTGACGCAATCGGGCGGATGATACCGGCCCGCGCACTTGACGGCTTGCGCTCGATCAAATCCTATCCGCCGCGACCTCTGGGAGTATCGTTCATGACCGTCGACGACCGGCCCACGCTCAGCGCTCCCGACGACGATCCCTGGCTCTGGCTGGAGGAGATCGAAGGCAAGCAGGCGCTCGATTTCGTCGCGCGGCAGAATCAACTGACGCTCGCCGCGTTCGGGGGCGCGGCCTTCGAGCGCGACCGCGATGTCCTCGCGGCGATCTACGATCGTCCCGACAACATCCCCTATGTCAGCCGGCGCGGCAGCGACCTCCACAATCTCTGGAAGGATGCCGCCAACCCGCGCGGCCTGTGGCGGCGAACCACGCTGGCGGAATTTCGCAAACCGCATCCGGCGTGGGAGATCATGCTGGACATCGACCAGCTCGCGGCGAGCGAAGGCGAGGACTGGCTGCTGAGCGGGATCGCCACGATGCCGGGACGCTCGCGGGCTATTTTGAGCCTGTCGCGCGGCGGCAGCGACGCCGTCACCCTGCGGGAATTCGACCTCGACACGAAGAGCTTCGTCGCGGACGGGTTTACGCTGCCGGAGGCCAAGGGCGGCGTGGACTGGATCGATGCCGATACGCTGCTGCTGTCGAGCGCCCATGGCGAGGACATGGCGACGACTTCCGGATATTCGCGGACCGTTCGCGTGTGGCGGCGCGGCCAGCCCGTCGATCAGGCGCAAATGATCCTCGAGACCACCGCCGATCACATGGCGATGTCAGGCATGGCCGACGACACCGGACCGGCACCGCGGGTCTGGATCGTCGACCAGATCGACTTCTTCAATCATGCGATCTGGCTGCGCGATGCGACCGGCACGACGACGAAGCTCGATCTGCCGACCGGCATCTGGATGCAGGCGCATGGCGACTGGTTCGCGGTGAAGTTGCGCAAGGACTGGCAGGTCGAGGGGCGGACCTATGCCACCGACACCGTGCTCGGCATCTCGCTCACCGCGTTCCTCGCAGGCCACCGCGATTTCGCGGTCCTGTTCGAGCCGGTGCCGCGGCGCGCCCTGCAAGGCCTGTTCTGGGCGGGCGGCAAGCTGGTGCTGTCGATCCTCGACGAACTCAGGCCGCGCTTCGAGATCTGCACGCCATCAGCCACGGGCTGGAGCCGCGAGACGCTTCCCGGTCTCCCCGAGATCGGCGTCGTCGATATCTGGCCGCTCGATCGTCATCCGTCCGAGAGCAATGGCGACCTGCTCGCCAATGTGCAGGATCCGCTCACGCCGCCGTCGCTGCTGTTGCTGGAGCGCGGCGTCGCAAGCCCGACCGTGCTGAAGCAGGCGCCGAAGACGTTCACCGCCGACGGTCTCGTGGTTACACAGCACGAGGCGATCTCGATCGACGGCGAGCGCATTCCCTATGTGCAGACGGGTCCCACCGGCGAGACCGGCGATGCGCCGGTCTATATGAGCGCCTATGGCGGCTTCGCCCATGCGGTGAAGCCGTACTACAACCCCTCGCTCGGCAAGCTGTGGCTCGAGCGCGGCGGCACCATCGTGCAGGCGAATTTGCGCGGCGGCGGCGAGTTCGGCACCCGCTGGCACGATGCCGGGCGGCTCGCGGGCAAGAAGCTCTCGCACGACGATTTCGCGGCCGTTGCCGCCGATCTCGTGCGACGCGGCGTGACGAAGCCAAAACGGATCGCGGCGCAAGGCGGGTCGAACGGCGGCATCCTCATCACCAACATGCTGGTGCGCTACCCCGAGCGCTTCGGCGCGCTGTTCTGCACCATCCCGCTGATCGACATGCGCCGCTACACCAAACTGCTCGCGGGCGCGAGCTGGATCGCGGAATATGGCGACCCTGATAAGCCCGAAGAGTGGGAGTGGCTGCAGACCTACTCGGCCTATCACAACGTGAAGGCCGGCCAGTCCTATCCGCCGATCCTGATCGCCACGACACGCCGCGACGACCGCGTTCATCCCGGTCACGCGCGCAAGATGGCCGCAAAGCTGCAGGCGATGGGCTACGAGGCCTGGTTCTACGAGCCGGAAGCCGGCGGCCACGGCTACGGTAAGGACAACAAGGAACGCGCGGGGTTCGAGGTGATCGGCTTCCGGTTCTTGAAGGACAGGATCGGGTGGAAGGATGAAGGCTAGCGTTCGGGCGCTGACGCTTCCGCATCGTCATGGCCGGGCTTGACCCGGCCATCCACGCCTTACCCCACCGCACGAAGAACGTGGATGCCCGGGACAAGCCCGGGCATGACGAACTCCTAGCGCGAAAACACCAGCGTCAGATTGTTCGCCGGCATCTCGATCGTGTCGACGAGGCGAAGGCTGGCTCCGCGTGCCAGCGTCTCGACGTCGCTGATATCGCGCACGCCCCATTCGGGATTGCCTTCGCGCAAGGAGGTGTCGAACACGGCATTGCTGAGCGCGGTGTGCTTGCCGTCGCGCTTGAAGGGGCCGTAGAGGAACAGCTTGCCATCGGCCCGCAAGTAACGGCCGGCGCCGGCGAACAGGCCCTCGGCCACGCTCCATGGTGCGATGTGGATGACGTTGGCGCAGAACAATGCGGCCAGACTCGTCGGGCCCTGCCCGCTTCGCATCTCCGGGCACCAGTCGGGGTCGGTGAGATCGATCCGCAGCGGCGAGCGGATGTTTTGCAGGCCCGAATGGACGCGCCAGGCCTCGATGCTCTTGAGGTGGCGCTGGTTGAGGTCGCTCGGCCACCAAATCAGGCCGGGCGTGTGCTGCGCGAAATGGACCACGTGCTGGCCGGTTCCGCTGCCGAGCTCGACGACGTCGCCGGTCAGGCCTGCGAGATGCTTTTCCAGCGCCGCCCAGAGCGGCTCGTGATTGCGATGAAATGCCGGTGCATCGAGCCGCCCATCCGACTCGACCCGTCCGCCGTCCCTGCCAAATTCGACGACATATTCAGCCAATTGAGGTCCCCTTGAAAAAACGAGAACGGGAAAAAAACACGATGGGCGCCCAAACGCCCCGAAAACAACCGGCCACAGCGCTCCTGGCCCGAATCCGCCGGACAAATAAGCTCTTTAGTTGCAATGCGGAAGATATTAACTCCATTTTGCCGTGCGCATAGTCTTGATTGTCAGCCGATGCCCTTTGTGCTTTGGAACACTATATTTCCGCGAACGAGATCATCGACATAACGCCTCGGAATGACGCCTTGACCGCCTTTCCACGGACGCCCGTCCTTTACGTCCTGCTGGCGATCGCCGCCGGCCTTGCCGCAGGCCCCGCGCGGGCGCAATCCGCCGTGGCCGACGGCCAGAAGCTCGCCTTCGACCGCGGCAAGGGCAATTGCCTGACCTGCCACGTCATCAAGGGCGGCGACCTGCCGGGAACGATCGGGCCGGAGCTGAAGGACATCAAATCAAAATACCCTGATCGCAACGAGCTGGTCGCGATCATCTTCGACGAGACCAAGCGCAATCCGCAGACCATGATGCCGCCGTTCGGCCGGAACCGGATTTTGACCGAGCAGGAGATCAGCGCGATCGTTGATTTCCTCCAGACCCTGTGACCGCCGGCACGCCAAGAGAATGTCCAGGAGATTTGAGATGACCATCACCACCGGCCCTCATCCGACGCGGCGTCTGATCCTTCAGGGCGCAGCCGGCGTCGCGCTGCTCGGCCTCGGCAATTTGCCGTTCGCGCCCGCGCGTTCAGCGGCCAACGACAAATATCCGGAAGAAGCATTCAAGCAGAAGAGCGAGGCGGACGCGATCAAGGCGCTCTACGGCAAGACCGCCGAGCCGTCCGACAAGGTCAAGCTCGACGCGCCCGAGATCGCCGAGAATGGCGGCGTGGTGCCGATCTCGGTGACGACGACGCTCGACAAGGTCACCTCGATCTCGTTCTTCGTGGCCGAGAATCCGAGCGCGCTCGCGGCGAGCTACAAGATTCCCGATGGCACGATCCCTGCTGTCGCCAACCGCCTGAAGATGGCCAAGACCACCAACGTGACCGCGATCGTGGAAGCCGACGGCAAGCTCTACAGCGCGACCAAGGAAGTCAAAGTCACAGTCGGCGGCTGCGGCGGGTAGGAGAATCCAGATGGCATCCAGCATTCGCGTCCGCGCCACGGCCAACGGCGACATCACCGAGGTGCAGGTGCTGATCCAGCACCCCATGGACACTGGCCTGGTCAAGGACGCCAAGGGCGAGGTGATTCCGGCGCACTTCATCCAGCGACTGAAGTTCGAATGTAACGGCAAGGACGTCTTCGTCGCCGATTGGGGCACCGCGGTCTCCAAGGACCCCTACGTCAAGTTCAGCTTCAAGGGCGCCAAGAAGGGCGACGACCTCAAGGTCTCCTGGACCGACAACAAGGGCGGGTCGGACACGACCACCGCGAAGATTTCGTAATGAATGTCCGCCTCTCTCTCCTGCTTGGTTCGTTGAGCGCCGCGCTGGTCGCGTTCGCCCTCACCTCTCCGCGCGTGATCGCGGCCGACAAGGTCGATCCCGTTGCCGATGCGAAAGCGTTCCAGAACTTCTTCTTCCAGAAGTTTCCGACCGTGAAGCACGAGGATTTCGTCAACGGTCCTTATTCGATGAACGAGGACATGAAGCGGCAATGGCAGGAGAAGGAGGAATTCCCGCCCTACGAGTTCGCGCTCGATGCCGGCAAGGAGATGTTCGCGACCCCGTTCAAGAACGGCAAGACCTATGCCGACTGCTTCCCGAACGGCGGCATCGGCATCCGCCAGAACTATCCTTACTTCGACACTGGGGAAGGCAAGGTCGTCACGCTGGAGCTCGCGCTCAACCGCTGCCGCGAGGCCAATGGCGAGGCGCCCTATTCCTACGTCAAGGACGAGATGGCTTCGCTCACCGCCTACATGGCGTTCACCTCGCGCGGCAAGCCGATGGATATCAAGATCCCCGATGATCCCCGCGCGCTCGCCGCGTACGAGAACGGCAAGCGCTACTTCTACACGCGCCGCGGCCAGATGAATTTCTCCTGCGCGAGCTGCCATGTGCAGAGCCCCGGCGAGCGCATCCGCGCCGAGATCCTGGCACCGGCGCTCGGCATTCTGAACGCGATGCCGATCTACCGCTCCGAATGGAGCGGCATGGGCACCACCAGCCGCCGCTTCGTCACCTGCAACAGCCAGACCCGCGCGGTTCCGCTGGAGCCGCAGGCCGATGAATATCGCGACGTCGAATATTTCCTGTCCTACGTCGCCAACGGCCTGCCGATTTCAGGGCCGGGAGCGCGGCCATGAAGCTGTCACTTCCTCTCGCCATGTTGCTCGCATTGAGCCTCGCGCCAGCAGCGCGCGCGGCAAACGAGGCGGACTACAAGGCGGCCTATGCCGCTGCGGAGGCCGCCTCCAAGGAGGCAGCCGGCATGCGCAACCAGTGGACCGTGACTGTATCTGCGCTGGCGGCAGCCAAGAAGGCGGCCGACGGCGGCGATTTCGACCGCGCGGTTGCCGCTTCGAAGGAGGCCGAGGCGCTGGCGAAGGCCTCGATCTTCCAGGCGACGTCAGAAAAAGAGGCGTGGAAGGCGATGGAAATCCGCTAGACTAAAAATCTCGTGGAACCGTCGAATTGCCGTTGAGAGCGCGGAGAATTTCTGGATGGCCATCCGCCGCCGCGATTTCCTGAAGAGCACCGCTGCTGTCGCCACATCGCTCAGCCTGCCGCGGCTCGCGCGCGGCGCCGAGACCGCGAGCATTTACGACCTCGAACGGTTCGGCAATGCGCGCATCCTGCACACCACCGACACGCATGCGCAGCTCAACCCGGTCTATGTCCGCGAGCCCAGCGTCAATATCGGCATCGGGGAGATGGCAGGACGGCCGCCGCATCTGGTTGGCCGCGCTTTCCTCGAATGGTTCGGGATCCGCTCCGACAGCGCCGATGCCTATGCTTTCAGCTGCTTCGAGTTCGAGAAGTCCGCGGGCCGCTTCGGCAAGCTCGGCGGCTTCGCCCATCTGAAGACACTGATCGATCGCTTGCGCGGCGATGCCGGCGAAAAGCACTCCGTGCTCATCGACGGCGGTGACCTCTGGCAGGGCACCGGGCTTGCCAACGTCATGCAGGGCCGCGACATGGTCGAGGTCGCCAATCTGCTCGGCATCGAGGCGATGACCGGGCATTGGGAATTCACCTATGGCGAGCAGGCGCTGCGCGACAATCTCGAGCGCTTCAAGGGCGAATTTCTGGCGCAGAACGTCTTCCTGACCGAGGAAGCCGCGTTCAACGACGCCCCCGCCTTCGACAAGGCGAGCGGGCGCGTGTTCAAGCCTTCGATGATCAAGGAGCTCGGCGGCCATCGCGTTGCGATCATCGGCCAGGCCTTCCCCTATGTGCCGATCGCGCATCCCAGGCGGTTCACGCCGGACTGGACTTTTGGCATCCGCGAGGAGGAGTTGCAGAAGCATGTCGATGCCTTGCGCGGCACCGAGAAGGTCGATGCGGTCGTCCTGCTGTCGCACAACGGCATGGACGTCGATCTCAAGCTCGCGAGCCGCGTCACCGGCATCGACGTCATCCTCGGCGGCCATACCCATGATGCGATCCCGCAGCCCATCGCGGTGAAGAACGCCAGCGGCACGACGCTCGTCACCAATGCCGGCTCCAATGGAAAATTTCTGGGCGTCCTCGATCTCGCGCTCGACAAGGGCAAGGTCGGCGATGTCAGGTACCATCTGCTGCCGGTCTATTCCGAGCTGCTGAAGCCCGACCCTGGCATGGCCGAGCTGATCGGCCGGGTGCGCGCGCCGCATGTGACCGACTGGTCGGAGAAGATCGCAACGCCCGACCGCCTGCTGTATCGCCGCGATAATTTCGCCGGCCCCGTCGACGAGCTGATCTGCACCGCGCTGCGCAGCGAGCTCGACGCCGAGATCGCGCTGTCGCCGGGCTTCCGCTGGGGCGTCACCGCACTGTCCGGCCAGCCACTGACCATGGAGGATGTGCTCGCGGAAACCGCGATCACCTATCCCGAGACCTATGTGCAGGAGATGACCGGCGCCCAGATCAAGGAGGTGCTGGAAGACATCTGCGACAACCTCTTCAACCCCGATCCCTATTACCAGCAGGGCGGCGACATGGTGCGCGCCGGCGGGCTCAGCTACACCTGCACGCCGACGGCTGCGGTCGGCAGCCGCATCTCCGAGCTGAAGCTCAATGGCGGCAAGGCGCTCAGCGCGAGCCACCGCTACAAGGTCGCGGGCTGGGCCTCGGTCAACGGCCAGCAGGGCGCGCCGGTGTGGGATGTCGTCGCCAAATATCTGCGTTCGGGCCGGATGTTTCAGGAGCGGCTCGGCTCCGGCGTGACGCTGAAGGGCGTCGAGGGCAATCCAGGCATTGCGGGACAGGGATGATGCGGTGGCAAATCTGTCGCGCGATGCTGCTGGCGGCGCTCGCCTTCGCCGCCACGCCATGGGCCTCGGCGCAGCAGGTACCGCTCCAGGACAAGCCGTTCGCCGAGCACAAGATCGTGCTTCAACTCTCCGACGGCGATGCGAGGAAGCACGCGCTGGTGCTGAGCGTCGCCAACAATCTCCTGAAGGCCTACGATCCGGACAAGGTCGCGATCGAGGTGGTGGCGTTCGGTCCCGGCATTGATCTCCTGTCCACTGGCAGCGAGCGCCGCAAGCAGGTCGAAAGCCTGATCGCACAGGGCGTGCGCTTCGATATCTGCCTCAACACGGTCGACACGATCGAGCGGGAGAGCGGAAAACGGCCGGAGTACATTCCGGCGGCGACGCCGGTGCAGGTGGGCGTCGGGCAGATCCTGTTCCTGGCGGAGAATGGGTACACGGTGGTGCGGCCGTAGGGAGGCAAGGGCGCGTCACACCAGGTGTCATTCCCCGCGAAAGCGGGGAATCCAGTACGCCGCGGCCCTTCCGTATCGCACTACCGCCTCTGGAATACTGGATCGCCCGCCTTCGCGGGCGATGACAGTGGAGGATGGGACGGCACCATGGCGCCCCTGACGACCCCCGCCCCACAGAACAAAAATCTTCTAAATTTCACTCTCTACACAGTGAATTGCTTCTCTTTCCGGCCTCTTGCGTAGTAGAATCCTCGGAACCAGTTCCACGCCGGGTCTTGCCATGATCTTTCGCCAGCTCTTCGACAGCGTTTCGGGCACCTACAGCTATGTCCTCGCCAGCCGCCCCGGCGGCGAGGCGCTGATCCTCGATCCCGTGCTGGAGAAGGTCGATCGCTACTGCCAGCTGCTGCGCGAGCTCGACCTCAAGCTGGTGAAAGCCGTCGACACGCATCTGCATGCCGACCACGTCACCGGCCTCGGCGAGCTCCGCGACCGCACCCATTGCATGACCGTGATGGGCGATCAGACCAAGGCCGACGTGGTGGCGATGCGGGTCGCCGACGGCGACAAGGTGACGATCGAGGGCCTCTCGCTCGACGTGATGTACACGCCCGGCCACACCGACGATTCCTACTCCTACCTGATGGGCGACCGCGTCTTCACCGGCGACACGCTTCTGATCCGCGGCACCGGCCGCACCGATTTTCAGAACGGCTCGTCGCGCGCGCAATACGAGTCGATCTTCAATCGCCTGCTCAAGCTGCCGGACGAGACGATGGTGTTCCCGGCGCATGACTACAAGGGCGACACCGTCTCCACCATTGGCGAGGAGAGGCGCTACAATCCGCGGCTACAGGTGCGTTCGGTCGACGAATATATCGAGCTGATGGCGAACCTGAAGCTGCCCAATCCGAAGATGATGGACGTCGCGGTGCCCGCCAACATGCATGTCGGCCTGCATCAGGAGGAGCTGGAGAAAGAGGGCCGCGCGGTCAGCGCCGTCGAGGCGATCCGCTCGCTTGGCCGTCCCGATATCCTGCTGGTCGATCTGCGCGAGACCAATGAGCGGATGAAGCACGGCATGCTCGAAGGCGCGCTGCATACGCCCTACCCGTCCGTTGAAGACAGCCTGAAGCCCGGCGGCATGCTGCGCGAGGTCGCGGCCGCCACCGGCCGCCGCGTCGTGTTCTTCTGCGCCTTCGGCGAACGCTCGGCGATGGCTGTCGCCGCCGCCAAGGAAGCCGGCCTTTCCAACACTGCCCACATCGCCGGCGGCATCGATGCCTGGAAGAAGGCCGGCGGGCCTGTGGTGCACTGACGCCCCCTTCTTGCGGTAAGTCAGGAACCGCACATATTTTCGGGGTAGAAGCGGATGACGCATCACCATCCGGGATCACCCATGGCCAAGACTGGCAAGCCGGGCAAGCCGCCCAAAGTCGCTGATAACAAGCAAGCGGACGACAAGGCGAAGAAGCCCCCGCCTCCGCTCGACGACGACGATTGCGACGACGGCGACATCGCGACGCCGAAACGCGACCGCTACGGTTCGGATGACGAGCCGTTGTGAGGGATGAGAAGCTCGGCTTTGACGCGCACCGACGCGACACCCCCCCATGTCGTCCCTGCGAACGCAGGGACCCATAGCCCCAGGGAGTGGTTTGGTGGGGACCGTCGTTCAGTACTCGACCTCGCACAATCGAGACATCACGCGGTATGGGTCCCTGCGTTCGCAGGGACGACCGCAGGGATGGAGCCCCACCCGCGCTACCTGCCATGCGCCCGCGTTCATGGACAAATAACGGCTCTGCCCGAGAGTTTGCGCGTCCCCCTTTAGGACGTGAAACGGAACTGCAATGGTCGACGTTCTCGCCGCACCGCAACAAGGCAAGGCGGACAGCGCGCTGCGCACGCTGACCGGGATTTCGATCGCGCATTGGGTCAGCCATTTCCATCTGCTGGTCCTGCCGATGCTGTTTCCATTCCTGAAAAGCCAGCTCGGCGTCGGCTATATCGAGCTCGGCTTCGCGCTCACCGTATCAGCGGTCGTATCCGGCCTGACGCAGGCGCCGACCGGCTATCTCGTCGACCATTTTGGCGCGCGCAAGATCCTGCTGGGCGGGCTCGCGCTCGGCGGCTTCGCGCTGATCCTGCTCGGCCTGCACCTCAGCTATGCCGCGCTGATTGCCTGCGCGGTGCTGCTAGGTCTCGCCAACAGCGTCTACCACCCCGCCGACTACGCCATCCTGGCCGAGCACATGGATGAGGCGCGGATGGGCCGCGCCTTCTCGGTCCACACCTTTGCCGGCTATCTCGGCGGCGCCGTGGCGCCGGCAATCGTCGCGGCGCTCGTCACCGTCTCCGGCGGCACGGGTGCGCTGATCGCGTCGGGCGGGATCGCCGTGCTGGTGGCCCTGCTGCTGGTCGTCATGAACATTCCCGATGCCGGCGCGCACAAGACCAAGCCGGGCAACGAAAACGCGCCGAAGCAGGCCGTGGTCACGCCGGCGCTGATCACGCTCACCGCGCTGTTCATGCTGCTCAGCCTGTCGGTCGCCGGCATCAACAATTTCGGCGTGGTGGCGCTGATGAGCGGCTATGGCGCGTCCTACTCCGCCGCCAATGTCGCGCTCACCGCGTTCCTCGGCGCCAGCGCCGCAGGCGTGCTCGCCGGCGGCTTCCTCGCCGACCACACCGCGCGCCACGGCTATGTCGCAGCCGCCTGCTTTGCTGCGAACGCAGCGATCGTGCTGCTGATCGCGCTGGTCACGCTGCCCGGCTGGATGCTGACGGCCGCAATGATGACCGCGGGCTTCCTCTTCGGCGTGATCGCGCCCTCGCGCGACATGCTGGTGCGCAATGCCGCGCCTCCCGGTGCGGCGGGCCGCGCCTTCGGCATCGTCTCCACCGGCTTCAATCTCGGCGGCATCGTCAGCCCGCTGCTGTTCGGCTGGATCATGGACCAGAGCGCGCCGCACTGGGTGTTCGGGGCGTCCGTGATCTTCATGGTCGCAACCGTGGTGCTGTCGCCGTTCACGGAGCGGAAGCCTGCCAAGACGTAGCTACAAACTCAACTGTCGTCCCTGCGAAAGCAGGGACCCATAACCACAGGGAGGAATGCGGCGCGAGACTGATAACTCCGAGTCTTCGCCAAACACCTCCCTGTGGTTATGGGTCCCGGATCTGCGCTTCGCTTGTCCGGGACGACGGATAGAGAAACGAAAAACAACAAACGGGAAGAAACACCATGAGCACCCCTGATCTCGTGATCCGCGGCGGCACCGTCGCGGATGGAAGCGGCGGCGAATTGTTCGAAGCGGATGTCGCCATCACCGCCGGCAAGATCACCGAGGTCGGCAAGGTCGCAGGCAAAGGCAACGAAGAGATCGACGCGCGCGGCAAGCTCGTCACACCGGGCTTCGTCGACGTGCACACCCATTATGACGGCCAGGTCACCTGGAGCCAGGACATCACGCCGTCGTCGCAGAACGGCGTCACCACCGCGATCATGGGCAATTGCGGCGTCGGCTTCGCGCCGTGCAAGCCCGCCGACCACACCCGCCTGATCCAGCTCATGGAGGGCGTCGAGGATATTCCCGAACCGGTGCTGAGCGCCGGTATTCCCTGGGCGTGGGAGAGCTTTCCGGACTACATGAACTGGCTGTCGAAGCGCGATTTCGACATCGATGTCGGCGCGCAGCTGCCGCATGCCGCGCTGCGCGTCTATGTCATGGGCGAACGCGGCGCGCGCCGCGATCCCTCGACCGCCGAGGACAATGCGGCGATGGCGAAGCTCGCGGGCGAGGCGGTGCGCTCGGGCGCGCTGGGTTTCTCGACCTCGCGCACGCTCAACCACCGCACCTCGACCGGCGATTTCACGCCGACGCTGAAGGCCGGCGAGGACGAGCTCACCGCCATTGCCGGCGCGATGCACAGCCAGGGCCGCAGCGTGCTGCAATTCGTGCTCGACCTCTCCACCCTCCACGAAGATCTGCCGATGATGCTGCGGGTGGCGGATGCCACCAAATGCCCGATCTCGTTCTCGATCACGCAGAACGACAAGGCGCCAAACCGCTGGCGCCAGACGCTGGACGAGATCAATGCGGCCGCGAAGCGCGGCCTCTCCATCACCGCGCAGATCGCAGCGCGCCCGGTCGGCCTGCTGCTCGGGTTGGAGCTGTCGCGCAATCCGTTCCAGACCCATCCGAGCTACAAGGCGATCGCGCATCTGCCGCTGAAGGAGCGGCTGGCGCGGCTGCATCAGAGCGACGTGCGCAAGGCGATCCTGAGCGACGGACGATCCGCTGTTCTTCCGGCCCAACTACGAGAAGATGTTCCTGCTCGGCGATCCCCCCGATTACGAGCAGCCGCCGGAGAACGCGCTGGGGCCGCAGGCGCGCAAGCAGGGCCGCCAGCCGGAAGAGCTCGCCTACGATGCGATGCTGTCGGATGAGGGCAAGGGCATGCTCTACGTGCCCTTCCTCAACTATGCCGACGGCAATCTCGACGCGACGCGCGAGATGCTGATCGATCCGCAATCGGTACCGGGCCTCTCCGACGGCGGCGCGCATTGCGGCATCATCTGCGATGCGAGCTTTCCGACCTATCTGCTGACGCACTGGACGCGCGACCGTAAGCGCGGCGAGAAGCTCACGATCCCGTTCGTGGTGGCCGCGCAGTCGCGCAAGACCGCGCTCTCGGTCGGCCTCACCGATCGCGGGTTCATTGCTCCCGGCTATAAAGCCGATGTCAATGTGATCGACTACGACCGGCTGCATCTGCATCCGCCGAAGGTGCATTACGATCTGCCGGTCGGCGGGCGGCGGCTGTTGCAGGATGTCGACGGTTATGAGGCGACGATCGTGTCGGGCGTGATGACGCGGCGGCACGGTGAGGCCACGGGCAGGCGACCGGGGAAGTTGATCCGGGGTGCGCAGGGGGTGCAGTAGCGAAGATTGCGAGTGAGGCGCGAAGACCGCGCCTCACATTCAGTGTCGTCCCTGCGAACGCAGGGACCCATAACCACAGGAAGTGGTTGTGGAGCTAGGCTGGTAACTCCGAGTCTTCGCCAAACCACTGCCTGTGGTTATGGGTCCCGGATCTGCGCTTCGCTTGTCCGGGACGACAGTTGTGGTTGTGGCCGGCAGCGTCGCCCATTACGTCGGTGACACCGCGCCCTTCAGTGCCGCGGCCTGCGGAGCCGCACCGCGGGTCAGCCTGGCCTTTTCTGTGTTCGGCCACAGCAGCAGCAGGCCGATGACGCCGGAGCCGACCATGACCACCGCGTTGATGGTGAAGCCGGTCAGGTAGCCGTCGACCATGTTGCCGGCGCGCTGGATCACGGCGCCCATCACGCTCGGCGCGATGATGCCGGAGAGCGTGTACAGCGCGCCGTAGATCGCGATGACCGCGCCGCGCTGCGAGGCCGGGGTGAACTCGCCGAGCATCGGCGGGCAGACGACATAGATCGCGCCGCACAGGCCGGAGCCGACGACGAGCATCGCGATCTGCAGGCCCGCGCCCTGCACATGCGCCATCATCGCCAGGATCAGGCCGCCGATGATCAGCGGCACCGAGCCGAGCACGCCGCGCGAGATGCGCGTGGTGTAGCCGCGCGCCATCATCACCTGCGAGATCCACCCCGTGAGGATGACGATGGTGGCGCCGAACACCCAGGGCAGGATCGAGATGAAGCCGGCCTGGCTCTGCGAGAAGCCGAGGCCCTTGACGATGAAGGGCGTGAACCAGGTGAGGCCGAGCGACAGCGCCCAATAGGCGCCGAAGGTTGCGATCACGCAGCCGAGGAAGGTGCGCGAGGTCAGCAGTTGCACGTAAGGGATTTTCGGCTCGGTGATGGCGAGAACCTGCGTATCCTCGAGCGGGCCTTCCTTGCCGAACGTCAGCCAGGCACAGACCCAGAGCAGGCCGACGACGCCAAGCGCGCCGAAGGCGTAGTGCCAGGAATGATTGACGATGACCCAGTTCAACGCCGGCACGGCCAGGATGACGCCGAAGGCCGAGCCTTGCGACAGGATCGCGGTCGGCAGCGTGCGCTTCTCGTCGGGGAACCATTTGTAGATGGCGTGGGCTGCGACCGAGAAGGCAGGTCCCTCGCCCGCGCCGAGCACGATGCGGCAGATCAGGAGCGTCGTGAACGAGACGGTGCCGACCATCGGGAACTGCGCCAGCGCCCAGATCACCGCCAGCGTCAGCAGCACCCAGCGCGTCGGCACCTTGTTGACGATGAAGCCGACCACGATGGCCGAGATCGAGAACAGGAAGAAGAACGAGGAGCCGAGCAGGCCGAATTGCTCGGCGTCGAGCTTCAGGTCGGTCATGATCGGCACGCCGGCGAGACCGACGACGATCTTGTCCGCGAAGTTCACCACCATGAAGAGAAAGAGGAGAAACGTGACGGTCCAGGCGCCCTTCGGCGTTGCCTTGACTTCCCCTGCCGTCCTGCCCGCAACGTCGGGCGTTCCCTGAGCGCTCATCAATCTCCCCGTATGTCTTTTTGTCGGCACGTTTTTGATTTGGCCGTTTTGGGAGCTAACAACGGCTTCAAGGCCAACGCAACCCCGGCATTTCCACGGCAAGTGTGCTACGCAGCATTGAGTTAATTCCGTCCGGCGCATTGACCTTGCTGAGCATCCGAAACCTCTCAAAGACCTTCTCCTCGGCCGGCGAGCCGGTCCATGTGCTGCGCGGTGTCGACCTCGACCTCAAGGCCGGCGAGCGCGTCGCGCTGACCGGCGAGTCCGGCAGCGGCAAGAGCACGCTGTTGCACCTGATCGCGGGTCTGGATGCCGCCGACAGCGGCACAATTCGCCTGGAGGACACCGAGGTCACCAAGCTCTCGGACGCGGGCCGGGCCGAGCTGCGGCGCGACCGGATCGGCCTGGTTTTTCAGCAGTTCAATCTGATCCCGAGCCTGTCGGTCGCCGACAATCTGGCCTTCCAGGCGCGGATCGCCGGCCGTCACGATGCGGCATGGTCAAAGGAGCTGGTCGAGCGGCTCGGGCTCGGCGGCCTGCTCAAGCGTTATCCAGAGCAATTATCAGGCGGCCAGCAGCAGCGGGTCGCGATCGGCCGAGCGCTGGCGACAAAGCCGTCACTGCTGTTGGCGGACGAGCCGACCGGCAATCTGGATGAAGATACCGCCGACGACGTGCTGGCGCTGACGCGCGACCTCGTCACGCGCACCGGCTGCGGCTTCCTGATGGTGACGCACAGCCTGCACCTGGCCGGCACGCTCGACCGCCACGTCACCTTGCATGCGGGGCGGATCGCATGAAGCGCGCGCTGTGGGTCCTCGCGGTGCTGCTGAGCCACTGGCGACGGCATAAGATGCAGTTCGCGACGCTCCTGATCGGGCTGATCGCGGCGACCGCGCTGTGGAGCGGCGTGCAGGCGATCAACCAGCAGGCCCGCAATGCCTATGACCGCGCGGCGGCGACGTTCGGCGGCGCGCGCACGGCGATGCTGGTGGCGCCTGATGCCGCGACCTTTTCGCAGCAGCTGTTCATAAAACTCCGCCGCGCGGGCTGGCCGGTCTCGCCGGTGCTGGAAGGCCGCGTCCAGGTCAACGGGCGTTCGGTGCGGCTGCTCGGCATCGAGCCGGTGACGATGCCGGCC
Organism: Bradyrhizobium sp. Mp27; assembly: GCF_029953005.1. Classification (NCBI taxonomy): domain Bacteria; kingdom Pseudomonadati; phylum Pseudomonadota; class Alphaproteobacteria; order Hyphomicrobiales; family Nitrobacteraceae; genus Bradyrhizobium; species Bradyrhizobium sp. Mp27. Next base: position 156,659 of record NZ_JASAUS010000003.1, read on the forward strand.
GACGTCGGTAACGCCCCGCGCCTCGGCGCGTCGGATTTGAGCAGTTTTGTTGCGCCGCCCGGCCAGACATTGGCGGCGTGGGAGACGCTGAGCGATTTGCAGGAACAGGAAGGCGCGGCACCGCCGATCAGCAACGGCGCAAAACTGCCGCCGCTGCGCGTGCTGCCGCAGCTCGTGTCCGGCGTGCTGGTCGTCGACATCGGCGTCGCGCAGCGGCTGCTGAACAAGCCGGACCAGGTGTCGCGGCTTTTGATCGGCAAGCCGAAGGGCAAGCCGGCGCCGCTGGCGAGCGTCGTTGGCGAGCAGTTGCAGCGGGTCGAGCCGAATGCGGAGACGGAGCTGGAGCGCCTCACCGACAGCTTCCATCTCAACCTCACCGCCTTCGGCCTGCTGTCGTTCTTCGTCGGTCTCTTCATCGTCAACTCCGCCGTCGGCCTCGCCTTCGAGCAGCGGCTGCCGATGCTGCGCACGTTGCGGGCCTGCGGTGCCTCGGCGCGGCTGGTCAACACGGTGCTGGTGGTCGAGCTGGTGGCGCTGGCGCTGGTCGCCGGACTGATCGGGCTCGTCTGCGGCTATTTCATCGCGGCCGCGCTGTTGCCCGACGTCGCGGCGTCGCTGCGCGGGCTGTATGGCGCGCAGATCCCGGGGCAGCTCACACTGCGCTCCGAATGGTGGCTCGCCGGCATCGGCATCAGCATTGCGGGTGCACTCGTGGCCGCCGCGACCAGCCTGATCAAGGCGATCAGGATGCCGGTACTGGCGACCGCGCAGCCGTACGCCTGGCAGCAGCGGCAGCGCCGCTGGCTGGTCCTGCAAAGCATTGCGGCCTGCGCCGTGTTCGTGGTCGCGCTGTTGCTGCTGCAATACGGACAATCGCTGATCGCGGGCTTTGGCGTGCTGGCCGCATTGATGTTCGGTGCGGCGCTGATCCTGCCTGCTTTCCTCGAGATCATCCTGCTCGTGGGCCAGCGCTGGGCGAAAGGACCGATCGCGCTGTGGTTCTGGGCGGACAGCCGGCAACAGCTCTCCGGCTTGTCGCTGGCGCTGATGGCGCTGCTGCTCGCGCTGGCCGTCAATGTCGGCGTGTCCACCATGGTGGAGACCTTCAGCCGCACCTTCGTCGGCTGGCTCAACGGGCGGCTTGCCGCCGACGTCTACATCAGCGCCTCCGACAATGCGCAAGGCGTTGCGATCCGGAGCTGGCTGAAGCAGCGCAGTGACGTGCAGGCGATCCTGTCGGGCGGACGCGCCGATACGCAGGTTCAGGGCCAGCCGGTGGAATTGCTCGGCCTGCCCGATCACGCACTCTATCGCGAGCGCTGGCCGCTGCTGGAGACCGCGCCGCGCGCCTGGACCCAGCTCGTGCCCGGCAATGCCGCCTTCATCAGCGAGCAGCTGAGCCGCCGCCTCAACGTCCGCGTCGGCGATGTCATCGAGGTGCCGGCGCCGGGCGGCACCTGGGAGCTCGACATCGCCGGCATCTATGCCGATTACGGCAACCCCAAGGGGCAGCTCGCCGTCAACGTCGCGGCGCTGATCCGGCACTTCCCGCAGACGCCGCAGACGCGGATCGGCCTGATCGTCACGAAGGAAAATATCCCCGGCCTGATCGCGGCGTTGCAGAAGCAATTCGCGCTCGACGACCGCAGCGTCGCGGATCAGGCGACGGTGAAGGCGGAATCGATCCGGATCTTCAACCGCACCTTTGCGGTGACGTCGGCGCTCAACGCTTTCACGCTCGGCGTCGCCGGCATTGCGCTTTTGACCAGCCTGCTGACACTGGCGAATTCACGCCTGCCGCAGCTCGCGCCGCTGTGGGCGATCGGCATCACGCGACCGCGCCTTGCCGCGATCGAACTGACCAAGACATTGTCGGTTGCGCTGTTCACCTCGCTGCTGGCCGTGCCGCTCGGATTGCTGGTGGCGTGGTGCCTGATCGCGATCGTCAATGTGAAGGCGTTCGGCTGGCGGCTGCCGTTCCACGTGTTTCCGCTGCAGCTGGTGGAGTTGGTCGCAGTCGCGCTGGTCGCTTCGCTGCTTGCCGCGCTGCTGCCGATGATACGACTGGCGCGGATGCAGCCGGCGAGCCTCGTCAAGGTGTTTGCCAATGAGCGTTGATAAAATCACGCGGCGCGCGTTCGCCGGCGGCATCGCCGCACTCGCGGCTGCCCGCCGCGCTGGCGCACAAGGCTATGCCGGGCTCGGCGAGACCGCCGACGGCTTTGCGAAGGTGACACCGGGAAAGACGTTCAGCTTTCCGGCCGATCACGGCCCGCATCCGGAGTTTCGCATCGAATGGTGGTATCTCACGGCGAACCTCGTCGATAGCAGCGGCGCGGCTTGCGGCCTGCAATTTACGCTGTTCCGCCAGGCGGCGCGGCCGGGCCCGCAAGGCGAGGGCTGGGCCAATCGGCAGATCTGGATGGCGCATGCGGCGGTGACGCGCGCCGACACCCACCGCTTCAGCGAGGTGTTTTCGCGCGGCGGCATTGGACAGGCCGGCGTCACCGCAAAGCCATTTGCGGCGTGGATCGATGATTGGGAGATGAAAGGTTTTGAGCGCACCGACGATCGCATTTTGGCGCCTCTGCTGCTGAAGGCGGCGGGCACCGATTTCAGCTATGCGCTGACGCTGGAGGCCGATCGTCCCGTGGTGCTGCAGGGCGATCACGGCTACAGCCGCAAGTCCGAGCGCGGGCAGGCGTCCTACTATTACAGCCAGCCGTTCTACCGCGCCCGCGGCAGCCTCATGATCGACGGCAAATCCGTCGATGTCTCGGGCCAGGCCTGGATTGACCGCGAGTGGAGCAGCCAGCCGCTCGATGCCGACCAGACCGGCTGGGACTGGCTGTCGCTACATCTCGCATCCGGCGACAAGCTGATGCTGTACCGGCTGCGCCAGAAGGACGGCAAGGACTATCCGTTCGGCAACTGGATCAGCGCCGCGGGTGACACGCAGATGATCGCGGGTGGCGATATCCAGATGAGTCCGAAAGCGACCGCCGAGATCGCGGGGCGCAAGCTGCCGGTGGAATGGCAGATCGCGATCCCCTCACGATCGCTCTCGATTGCCTGCAAGCCGCTTAACCCAAAAGCCTGGATGGGGACCGGCTTCTCCTATTGGGAAGGGCCGATCAGCTTTGCCGGCACGCATGACGGCGTTGGCTATCTCGAGCTGACCGGCTATTGAAGCGCGACCTCCTCAAAAGGACCCGCGATGTATCATCTCACCGCCCTCGTCACGCTGCTGGCGATCGCATTTTACATGTTCACCTGCATCAACGTCTCGCGCGCGCGCACCAAGACCGGGGTCGAGGTGCCGGCGATGTCGGGCCACCCGGATTTCGAGCGCGCCTTCCGCATCCAGGCGAACACGCTGGAATGGATGCCGGTCTTCCTGCCGGCGCTCTGGCTGTTCGCGATCTATATCGGCGACGCCATTGCAGCGGGAATCGGCGCGGTCTGGATCATCGGCCGCATCGTCTACTTCATCGGCTATTCGAAGGCGGCGGCAAAGCGCGGCCCGGGCTTTGCGATCCAGGGGATCGCGGCGATTGCGCTGTGGGCGGGGGCATTGGGGGCGGTGGTGTTGCGGATGGTGTGAGGCAGTCCGCCGCCAAACATTCCGCCGTCGTCCCGGACAAGCGCGCCCCTAGGCGCGCGCCGATCCGGGACCCATAACCACAGGAAGCAGTTGTAGCGCAGGTTGATAACTCCGAGTCCCCGTAACCACGTCTGCCTGTGGTTATGGGTCCCGGATCTGCGCTCCGCTTCGCTGCGCTTGTCCGGGACGACAGCGAGAGTGGAGCGCCAGCCTTGCCCCTTCCCTCACTTCGTCAGCGGGCAGCCGCTGTCCTTGGCGGCGAAGAACGCCTTGTCGCCGGGGACGGTTGCGAGCAGCTTGTAATAGTCCCACGGCTTCTTCGATTCCGACGGCTTCTTGACCTCGAACAGATACATGTCGTGGACCATGCGACCGTTCTCGAGCACCTTGCCGCCCTGCGCAAAGTCGTCGTCGACCGGCAGCTCCTTCAGCTTCTTGGCGACCGCGTCGGGGTCCTTGGTGCCGGCGGCCTTGACCGCCTTGAGATAGCTCAGCGTCGCCGAATAGGTGCCGGCCTGGATCATGTTCGGCATCCGGCTGGTGCGCTTGAAGAAGCGTTCGCCGAAATGGCGGGTGCGGTCGTTGAGGTCCCAGTAATAGCCCTCGGTCAGCACCAGGCCTTGCGCGGCCTGCAGGCCGAGACCATTCACCTCGGCGAGCGTCATCAGGAGGCCGGCAAGCTTCTGGCCGCCGGAGACGATGCCGAACTCGGCCGCCTGCTTGATCGAGTTGGTGGTGTCGAGGCCGGCATTGGCGAGGCCGACGATCTTCGCCTTCGAGCTCTGCGCCTGGAGCAGGAAGGAGGAGAAGTCCGACGAGTTGAGCGGCACGCGCACCGAGCCGGCCACCTTGCCGCCATTGGCGGTGACGATCTCGCTGGTGTCCTTCTCCAGCGCATAGCCGAAGGCATAGTCGGCAGTGAGGAAGAACCAGGTGTCGCCGCCCGCTTTCGTCAGCGCGCCGCCGGTGCCGACGCCGAGCGCGCGGGTGTCATAGGCCCAGTGGAAGCCGTAGGGCTGGCAGGCATCGCCGGTGAGGCGCGAGGTGGCGGCGCCGACGACGATGTCGATCTTCTTCTTTTCCTTGGAGAGCTCATGGATCGCGAGCGCGACCGAGGAGGTCGTCAGCTCCGTGATCATGTCCACGTTCTCGACGTCATACCAGCGCCGCGCGATCGACGCGGCGAGATCCGGCTTGTTCTGGTGATCGGCGGTGACCATCTCGATCTTCTGGCCAAGCACTTCGCCGCCGAAATCCTCGATCGCCATCCTGGCGGCTTCGACCGAGTATTTGCCGCCGTAGTCGGCATAGACGCCGGACTGATCGTTGAGAATGCCGATCTTGACGCCTTGCGCGAAGGCCGGCGCAGCCAGCAACAGAGCAGACGTTGCGACAGCGGCCAAAAGTGCTGATTTCATATGTTGGCTCCCAGCAGTTTTCTGTTTTGAAATCGCGCGGATACTAGTGAAGAACCCCGCGCCTGCCCATCCATTTCATGTTGGTCGTTAGTATGGGCGCCAGCCACAAAACTGGTGTCGTCCCGGACGAGCGAAGCGAAGATCCGGGACCCATAGCCACAGGGAGAGGTTGGGCGCGAGCTAGCGGTTGGCAGCCTTCGCCAAACTCCTCGCTGGGAGTATGGGTCCCCGCGTTCGCGGGGACGACACCATGATTGTGGACGCACCGATGGCCACACGGGCCATCGCTAAGCCACCACCTCCGGCTTCTTCCCTTCGTTCCGCCCTTCCGCCAGGTTCCGCACCACCACATAGAAGATCGGGGTGAACAGCAGGCCGAACAGGGTGACGCCGATCATGCCGAAGAACACGGCGACGCCGACCGCCTGCCGCATCTCCGAGCCGGAGCCGGACGATATCACCAGCGGCAGCACGCCGAGGATGAAGGCGAAGGAGGTCATCAGGATCGGCCGCAGGCGCAGGCGGCAGGCGTCGATCACGGCCTCCAGCCGCGGCTTGCCTTCTTTCTCGATGTCGCGTGCGAACTCGACGATCAGGATCGCGTTCTTGGCAGCTAACCCCACCAGAACGACGAATCCGATCTGGGTGAGGATGTTGACGTCCTGCCCCATGATGCGCACGCCGATCGTGGCCGCGAGCAGACACATCGGAACGATCAGGATCACCGCGAACGGCAGGGTCCAGCTGCCATATTGCGCGGCGAGCACGAGATAGACGAACAGCACGCAGATCGGGAATACGAGCAGGCCGGCATTGCCGCCGATGACCTGCTGATAGGACAGATCGGTCCATTCGAAGGTGAAGCCGCTCGGCAAGGTGTCGTCCGCGAGCTTCTTGATGGTGTTGAGCGCGGTGGTCGAGCTGACGCCCGGCGCCGGCTCGCCCTGCAATTCGGACGCCGCATAGAGATTGTAGCGCGCGACGCGGTCGGGGCCGGAGACGTCCTTGAACTCGACCACGCTGCCCAGCATCACCATGTCGCCGGAGGCGTTACGCGTGCGCAGGCGCGAGAGGTCGCTGGGTTCTTTTCGGAACGGGAAGTCAGCCTGCGCGGTGACGTGATAGGTGCGGCCGAACAGGTTGAAGTCGTTGACGTAGGTCGATCCGAAGTAGGTCTGGATCGTGTCGTTGATGCTGGCGATGGGTACGCCGAGCTTCTGCGCCTTGGTGCGGTCGATGTCGACGAAGAGCTGTGGTGTGTTGGCCGTGAACGGCGAGAACACCGTGGGGCCGAGCAGCAACGGCGATTTGCGCGCCGCGGCGACAAGCTCGTCGGTGGCTGCGGCGAGCAGCTCCGGCCCGCGGCCTTGGCGGTCCTGGATGCGGATGGTGAAGCCGCCGCCGGTGCCGATGCCGGGCACGGCCGGCGGCGGAATGACGATGATGAACGCGCCCTGGAGCGCGGCGAGCCGCTTGCGCAGCTCGGCCGTGATGGCGTTCGCCGTCAGCCCCTTCTTCAGCCGCGCTTCGGGCTCGTCGAACACCGGAAACAGCGCCGCTGCGTTGCCCTGCTGCGTGCGCGTGGCCCCCGAGAATCCAGCGAAGACGGCAACACGGATGATGCCCGGGGTATCCAGCGCAATCCGCTCGATCTCGCGCACTATCTCGGTGGTGCGCGCGAGTGACGCCGCGCCGGGCAATTGCACGGAGACGATGACGTAGCCGCGATCCTGCGCGGGGATGAAGCCCTGCGGCGTGGTCCCGATCAGCCAGCCGGCGCTGCCGATCAGCACGACGTAGATCAGCAGCATCGCGACGGAATGACGGATCACGAAATTGGCAAGGCCCGCATAGCCATGCGAGAGCCGGTCGAACACGCGGTTGAAGACGCCGGTGAAGGCACCCCACGCCCGCGCGATGACGTTCCAGGCAGCCGGCGGTCGCTTCTCCTCGTGCGGCGTGAGGATCAGCGAGGCCAGCGCCGGCGACAGCGTCAGCGAGCAAAAGCAGGAGATCGCGGTAGCAACCGCGATGGTGACGGCGAATTGCTGGAAGAATTGCCCGGAAATGCCGCCGAGGAATGCCGTCGGCACAAACACGGCGCAGAGCACCAGCGCAATCGAGACCAGCGCGCCGCCGACCTCCTCCATGGTTTTGAGTGCCGCATCGCGCCGGCTGAGACCATGCTCGAGATGCCGCTCGACATTCTCGACCACCACGATGGCGTCGTCGACGACGATACCGACGGCGAGCACGAGGCCGAACAGCGTGAGATTGTTGATGGAGAAGCCGAGCGCAGCCATCACGGCGAACGTGCCGACCAGCGAGACCGGAATCGCGATGATCGGGATGATCGCCGGACGCCAGCCCTGCAGGAACACGAGCACCACGATGACCACCAGCAGCATGGCCTCGTAGATGGTCTTGATCAGCTCGTGGACGGATTGCGCGATGAACTCGGTCGGATTGTAGCCGATATTGTAGTCGAGGCCTTTCGGAAAACTCTCCTTCAACTTGACCATGGTGTCGGAGATGCTTTTCGCGGTCGCCAGCGCGTTCGACCCGGGCCGCTGGGTCACCAGCATGCCGACCGCCGATTTGCGCAACAGGAAGCTGTTGGTGGAGTAGGAGAGCGCACCAAGCTCGATGCGGGCGACGTCGCGCAGGCGCACGGTTCGGCCGTCCGAGCCGGCCTTGATCAGGATATCCTCGAACTGTCTCTGATCCTTCAGCCGTCCGGTGAAGACGAGGTTCGGCTGGAAGGCGCGGTCGGCGATCGGCGGCTCGGCGACCTGGCCGCCCGCGATCTGGATGTTCTGCGCGCGGATCGCGGCAATCACCTCGGTGGAGGTCAGGCCGAGATTGGCGATGCGGTCGGGGTCAAGCCAGAGCCGCATCGAATAATCGCGTGCGCCAAAAATCTGGATGTCGCCGACGCCGTCGAGCCGCAGCAGCTGGTCGCGGACCTGGAGCAGCGCGTAATTGGAGATGTAGAGCTGGTCGAACGTGTCGTCGGGCGACAGCATGAACACGACCATGAGGATGTCGGGCGAGTTCTTGCGCGTGGTGACGCCGTTGCGCTGGACTTCCTCGGGCAGCCGCGGCTGCGCGATCGCGACGCGGTTCTGCACCAGCACCTGGGCCTTGTCGAGGTCGGTGCCGAGCTTGAAGGTGACGGTGATGGTGAGCTGGCCGTTCGAGGTCGCCTGGCTGTAGAGATACAGCATGTCCTCGACGCCGTTGATCTCCTGCTCGATGGGAGCTGCCACCGTGTCGGACACGGTCTGCGCGGAGGCGCCGGGATATTGCGTGGTGACGACGACGGTCGGTGGCACCACTTGCGGATATTCGGAGACCGGCAGCGTGGTATAGGCGAGCGCGCCGACGATCAGCAGCACGATCGACAGCACCATCGCCAGGATGGGCTGGTTGATGGAGAGACGGCCAAGGCTCATGACTTGTCACCGGGCTTGGCCGGCGCTGGCGCGGGAGACGGAGCGACCTTGGCGCCGACGCGGGCGCGCTGGATGCCGTTGACGATGACGCGGTCCTCCGCCTTCAGCCCCTCGCGGATCACGCGCAGGCCCTCATCGAGCGGACCGAGCACCACGGGGCGCGCCTCGACGGTGTCGTCCGGCTTCACGACGAACACGATCTTGCGGGACTGGTCGGTCGCGACCGCGACGTCGGGAATCAGCAGCGCCTCATAGGGCGCGCTGCCGATCAGCCGGACGCGGCCGAACTGGCCCGGCAGGATCGAGAGATCGGTGTTCTTGATCACGGCGCGGCTGCGCAGCGTGCCGGTGGAGACATCGAGGCGGTTATCGAGGAAGTTGATGGTGCCCTCATGCGACGGCTTGGTCTCGCCGGCGAGCGTCACCTGCACCGGGTTCGCGGTGTCGCGCGAGCTCGGGCGGCGGCCTTCGAACCACAGCTTGCTGTATTTGATGAAGGTTGCTTCATCCATGTCGAAATAGACGTAGATCGGATCGAGCGCGACGATCGAGGTGAGCAGCGTCGAGGTGCCGGTATCGCTGCCCTGCACGAGATTGCCAGGGCTGACGAGATGCCGACTGACGCGGCCGGTGAGCGGCGCGGTCACATGGGTGAACTCGATATTGAGCCGGGCGGCCTTCAGCGCACCTGCGGCTTGCGTTTCCGCGGCATGCGCCGCCTGCAGGGCCTGGCGGCGCTGGTCGACGGCCTGCTCGGAGACCGCGCTGGTCTGGACCAGGTTCAGGCCACGGTCGAGCTCGCGCTTGGCAAGCTCCACCTTGGCACGCGCGTCGGACAACTGGCCGTCCGCCTGCTCGGCCACCGCCTCGAACGGGCGCGGGTCGATGACATAGAGCAGGTCGCCCTGATGCACGATCGCCCCGTCCTGGAACTCGACGGAGTTGACGAAGCCGCCGACGCGGGGGCGCACCTGCACCTCCTCGACCGCCTCGAAGCGGCCGGTGAACTCGTCCCAATCGGTGACGGTGCGCTTGACCGGCTGGGCGACGGTCACCGGCGCGGGCGGTGGCGCCGACGCTTGCGTGGCGGGCTGCCCACAACCGGCGAGCGTGAACGCCGCTGCAAGAAGGCCGGCAATTGCATAAGGCATTGCGCAGGGCCTGGGCTGAACGAAATCGTGCTTTTTGACAAACTGCTCGTTTCCGTCCGGTTCAGTCATCCCAGGTCCTCGCATAAGAGCCGCCGCCGAAAACGCAGGGTACGCCTCTACCCGCGGGCGCCACAAGATGGTTGGCAATGATGAACTCTTCAAGACCAATGCACGCGCAATGCTTCGAAGAATGCCCTGGCCGGATGGCGGGTTGACAGTGAGAGAGATGATGACAAGCGGCGGCTGATGCGCGTCGGCGGAAGGTCAGCAATCAAGACGCGGCGCTCGCCACCCTCCTCTGGAGGGGGAGGGTCGATCGCGCGCAGCGCGAGCGGGGTGGGGTGATCTCTCAACACGAGCACTGTTCGATGCGGAGAGACCGTCACCCCACCCCGGCTCATATTTCGCTGCGCTCAACATGAGCCGACCCTTCCCCTCCAGGGGAGGGTAAGAAAGTCGCCAGCGTCTTCACACATGACGGATGCCGTCCGCTCGGCTAGATTACTCCCAGAAAAAACAAAGCCGAATTGTCCTGGGAGGACAGGCGTGCACCAGGGACGTGTCGTTTACGGCGCGATCGAGGAGGTCGTGTTCGGCTATCCCGCGGCCGAGGCCGTCGTTGCGCAGATGGACCGGCTGGGGACGCGCCGCGCCTTCCTGATGGTCTCCGGTACGCTGAACCGGCAGACCGACGAAATCGCGAAGATCAAGGACGCGCTCGGCGCGCGTTGCGCCGGCCTGTTCGACGCCATGCCGGCGCACACGCCGCGCGAGGCGGTGATCGCGGCGACCAATGCGGCGCGCGAAGTGAACGCCGACCTGATCGTCACTCACCGTGGGCGGCGGCTCGATCACTGACGGCGCCAAGGCGGTGCAGCTCTGCCTTGCCAACGGCATCGACGACGTCGAGGGCATCGAGCGCATCCGCGTCCACAAGGGCGTCGCGCCCGAGATGACCGCTCCGAACGTGCGCCAGATCAGCGTGCCGACCACGATCGCCGGCGGCGAGTTCAGCGCGATCGCCGGCGTCACCGACCGCGCCACGCATGTGAAGCAGATGCTGCGGCATCCGCTCACGGTGCCGCGCGCGACCATCCTCGATCCCGCCATCACCGTGCACACGCCGGAATGGCTGTTTCTCTCCACCGGCATCCGCGCCGTCGACCATTGCGTCGAGGCGATCTGCTCCCGCGAGACGCACCCTTATGCCGATGCGCAGTCGGTGAAGGGCCTCGCCATGCTCGCCGACGCGCTGCCGCGGGTGAAGGCCGACCCTGCCGACCTCGACGCCCGCATGGATGCGCAGATCGGCACCTGGCTGTCGATGGGCGCGCTCGCCGCCGGCGTGCCGATGGGCGCGAGCCACGGCATCGGCTATGTGCTGGGTGCGGCCTTCGACGTGCCGCACGGCTACACCTCCTGCATCATGCTGCCCGCGGTGATGCGCTGGAATGCGCGCGACAATGCCGAGCGCCAGACGATCGTCGCCGCCGCGATGGGTTTTCCCGGCCACAATGCCGGTGACGTGCTCGATGCCTTCATCCGCTCGCTCGGCATGCCGCGCAGCCTCGCCGACGTCCGCGTCTCGCCGGAGCATTTCGACGCGATCGCCGAACAGGCGATGCGCACCAACTGGATCCCGCGCAACCCGCGCAAGATCGCCGGCCCCGCCGACATTCGCGAAATCCTGCTTCTCGCCGCATAATTTCAAGCCGGAGGACTGATGTATCCAGGTCAGCATGCTCGTCTACGCCCGCTCCAGCCGGCCTTCATCATGGCTGCAACCGGCGAGGCCGTCACCTATCGCGAGCTCGATGCGCGCAGCAACCGCCTGGCGCATCTGTTCCGCGAGCACGGCTTGAAGCGGCTCGACCATTATTCGATCTTCATGGAGAACAATTCGCGCTACCTCGAAGCCTGCGGCGCGGGCGAGCGCTCCGGGCTGTACTACACCTGCATCAACTCGTTCCTGACGCCGGGCGAGCTCGCCTATCTCCTCGTCAACAGCCAGTCGAAAATCCTGATCACGTCCGTTGCGAAACTCGACATCGCCCGCGAGGCGATCAAGGCCTGTCCGGACATCAAGCTCTGCATCGTCGCCGACGGCCCCGGCGAGAGCGACCGTATCGTCGGCCTCGCCGAGGTGACCGCCGACCTGCCCGAGGCTCCGATCGCCGATGAATGGCTCGGCACCGCCATGCTCTACTCATCCGGCACGACCGGACGGCCGAAAGGCATTCTGCGCCCGCTGCCGGAGGAACCGCCGAAGCACAATCTGCCGCTGTTCGATTTCCTGACAAAGCTTTGGCACTACCGCGAGGGCATGGTCTATCTGTCGCCCGCCCCGCTCTATCACTCCGCGCCGCAAGCAGCCGTGAACCTCACGATCCGCATGGGCGGCACCGTGATCATCATGGAGACATTCGATCCCGAGCGTTATCTCCAGCTGGTCCAGCAATGGGGCATTACCCACACCCAGCTGGTGCCGACGATGTTCTCGCGCATGCTGAAGCTGCCGGAGGAGGTGCGCGGCCGCTACGACCTGTCGTCGCTGGAGATCGCGATCCACGCCGCCGCGCCCTGCCCGGCGCTGGTCAAGGACAACATCATCAAATGGTGGGGGCCGATCATCCACGAATATTACGGCGCGACCGAAGGCCTCGGCTTCACCGCCTGCGACAGCGAGGAATGGCTTAGCCACCGCGGCACCGTCGGCAAGGTGCTGCTCGGCGACCTCCACATCCTCGACGAGAACATGAGGGCGTGCCCGACCGGCACGCCGGGCCAGGTCTGGTTCAAGACGGCCTCGCCGTTCGAATATTTCAACGACCCCGAGAAAACCAGGGAGGCGCGCTCGGCCGACGGCAGCATGAGCACGGTCGGCGACGTCGGCTATGTCGACGAAGATCGCTTCCTCTATTTGACCGACCGCGCCACCTTCATGATCATCTCCGGCGGGGTGAACATCTATCCGCAGGAATGCGAGAATCTGCTGATCACCCACCCGAAGGTCGCCGATGCCGCGGTGTTCGGCGTGCCCAATCCCGATCTCGGCGAAGAGGTGAAGGCGGTGGTGCAGCCGATGCCCGGCATCGTGCCGGGCGAGGCGCTCGCCGAGGAACTGATCGCCTTCTGCGGCCAATCGCTGTCGCGGCAGAAGGTGCCGCGCTCGGTCGATTTCGAGAAGGAACTGCCGCGGCTGCCGACGGGCAAGCTGTACAAGCGGCTGCTGCGGGACCGCTACTGGGGGAACAAGACGTCACGGATCGTGTGAGGGCGTAGTCAAGAACTCCGCTGTCGTCCCGGACAAGCGAAGCGCAGATCCGGGATCCATAACCACGGGGAAGAGTTTGGCGAAGACTCGGAGTTGCCAGTTCGCGCAGCAACTCCTCCCTGTGATTATGGGTCCCGGGCTCGCGACTTCGTCGCGCCCCGGGACGACGGCGGAGTTTGTTGAGGCAGCTGCCCGCACATCTGCACAGGAACCATCCCTTCGCACCTGCACTCTCGCATGAAGAGAGTGTGAACGCCTGCGGCCTTCCGTCATCCGAATTGTCGAGGCGGCGAGCGGCCTTGCCGGTTGCCTCGCTGCACGTGCGTCGCTATCGTCTGACAAACAGGCCGCAAAGGCCCAAAAGACGAATGTCCAGGGAGGATGAGCATGCGGAGCGTGTGGGCGCTCGCCGCAGTGGCGGCGCTATCTGTGCTGACGGCCTCGACGACCACGCTCGCCGGCGGGCCCAAGCAGGGCGGAATCCTGCGGATGTACCACCGCGACAGCCCGGGCAATGCCTCGATCCATGAAGGCGCGACCTATTCGCTCAATGTTCCCTTCATGCCTGTGTTCAACAACCTCGTCATCTATAAGCAGGACGAGGCGCAGAACAGGATGGACAACATCATTCCGGAACTCGCCGAGAGCTGGGCCTGGGTCAACGACAACAAGACGCTGACCTTCAAGCTGCGCCCGGGCGTGAAGTGGCATGACGGCAAGCCGTTCACCTCCGCGGACGTCAAATGCACCTTCGACATGCTGATGGGCAAGTCGCAGCAGAAGTTCCGGCAGAATCCGCGCAAGACCTGGTACGAGCAGGTCAACGACGTCTCCACCAACGGCGAGCTCGAAGTTTCCTTCAACTTGAAGCGGCCGCAGCCGTCGCTGCTGGCCCTGCTCGCCTCGGGCTACACGCCGGTCTATCCCTGTCACGTCTCGCCCGGCGACATGCGCACGCACCCGATCGGCACCGGCCCGTTCAAATTCGTCGAGTTCAAGGCCAATGAATCGATCAAGCTGACCCGCAATCTCGATTATTGGCGCGAGGGGCGGCCCTATCTCGACGGCATCGAGTTCACCATCATCCCGAATCGTTCGACCGCGATCCTCGCCTTCGTCGCCGGCAAGTTCGACATGGCGTTCCCGACCGAAGTGAGCATTCCGCTGTTGAAGGACGTCAAATCGCAGGCGCCGAATGCGGTCTGCGTGGTCGAGCCCAACAATGTCGCCACCAACATCATCGTCAATTCCTCCGCGCCGCCGTTCGACAATATCGACATCCGCCGCGCGATGGCGCTGACGCTCGACCGCAAGGCCTTCATCTCGATCATGTTCGAGGGCCAGGGCGATGTCGGCGGCACCATGCTGCCGCCGCCAAACGGGCTGTGGGGCATGCCCAAGGAGATGCTCGAGAGCATTCCCGGCTATGGCCCCGATGTGAGCGCCAACCGCGAGGAAGCCAGGAAGCTGATGCAGAAGGCCGGCTACGGGCCGGACAAGCATCTCGCCGTCAAGGTCTCGACCCGCAACATCCCGGTCTACCGCGATCCCGCGGTGATCCTGATCGACCAGCTCAAGAGCATCTATATCGACGGCGAGCTCGACGTGGTCGAGACCGCGAACTGGTTCCCGAAGATCGCACGCAAGGACTACATGCTCGGGCTCAATCTGACCGGCAACGCCGTCGACGATCCCGACCAGTCGTTCTACGAGAACTATTCCTGCGGCTCCGAGCGCAACTACACCAATTACTGCAACAAGGAGATCGAAAAGCTGTTCGACGTGCAGTCGCAGGAGACCGACGTCAACAAGCGCAAGAAGCTGGTGTGGGACATCGACAAGAAGCTGCAGGAGGACGTCGCCCGCCCGATCAGCCCTATGTCAAGGGCGTAACGGTGATGTCGAACAGTTCCTATAATGGGTATCGCTACGAGGACGTCTGGATGGACAAGTAGCGCAGGCGGCTGACGGTTTCGACAGGAGGCGATGCATGTTTGCCTATCTGGTGCGGCGCCTGTTCCTGATGCTCGTGACCCTGTTCGGGATCTCGGTCGTCATCTTCTTCCTGCTGCGCATCGTGCCCGGCAACATCGTCGACATCCTGTTTGCCGCGGCCGGCTACGTCGATCCCGCCGACAAGGCCAATCTGGAGAAGGAGCTCGGCATCGACCAGCCGCTGGTCGTGCAGTACTGGCACTGGATCAGCGGCTTTCTGCGCGGCGATTTCGGCTACTCCTATGTTTCCGAGAAGCCCGCGCTTCAGGAGATCCTGCCGCGGATCCCGATCACCGCGCGGCTCGCCGGGCTGGCGCTGCTGTTCTCGGCGTCGATCGGCATTCCGCTTGGCGTTATCAGCGCGGTGAAGCAGGGGACGCGGCTCGATTACGCATTGCGCGTCGTCAGCCTCAGCGGATTGTCGCTGCCCTCGTTCTGGCTCGGTCTGCTGATCCTCACGGCGTCGGTGGCGATGTTCAACCAGATGCCGATCTTCAATCCCAATCCGAAGACCTGGCTCGAAGCGTTCGCGACCTACGCCGTGCCGGCCGCAGCCGTCGGCTTCCGTAGCGCGGCGCTGACCATGCGCATCACGCGATCCTCGATGCTCGAGGTGTTGCGGCAGGATTATATCCGGACCGCCCGCGCCAAGGGCGCATCGGACGCGGCCGTGAACTATCATCATGCGCTGAAGAACGCGATCCTGCCCGTCATCACCGTGATCGGCATCGAGGCGGCGTTCCTGATCGGCGGCCTCATCGTCACCGAGACCGTGTTCAACATCCCTGGCGTCGCGCGCTTCCTGGTCGAGGCGATCCGCTGGCGCGACTACCCGATCGTGCAGAACCTCGTGATGCTGATTGCGGTCGTGGTGGTGAGCACGAACTTCATCGTCGACATGCTCTACGCGGTGTTCGACCCGCGTATCCGGTATACGGATTAGGAGATCAGCTTGGCCGCGATTGACTATGATCTCGAACTGAGGCGGGCCGGCGCGCACGCGACCGGCGGCTGGCGGCGCGTGCTGTATTTGGCGCAGCGGCACGTGCTGGGCGCGGCCGGGCTGATCATCATGACGCTGTTCGTGCTCACGGCGATCTTTGCCGACTTCATCGCGCGCTACGATCCCCTGACCATCGACGCCGCCCGCGCGCTGGCGCGGCCGAGCGCGACGCACTGGATGGGCACGGATTCCTTCGGCCGCGACGTGTTCAGCCGCATCATCCACGGGGCGCGCATTTCGCTGGCCGTCGGCATCGGCTCGACCGCACTTGGCGGCACGATCGGGGTCATCGTCGGGCTGACCTCCGGCTATCTCTCCGGCTGGGTCGATCTCGTATTCCAGCGCGTCTCCGACATTCTTCAGGAGCTTCCACTGCTGGTCCTGGCGCTGATCATGACCGCCGCACTCGGTCCGTCCCTGCCGAACGTCATCATCGCCATCGCCATTCCGCTGATCCCGACCGTGTCGCGCGTCATTCGCGCCAACACGCTGGCGCTGCGCGAACTGCCCTTTGTCGAAGCCGCCAAGTCGATCGGCATGAGCGAGGTGCGGATCGCGCTGCGCCACGTGCTGCCGAACACGCTGGCGCCGCTGATCGTGCTCGCAACCGCGCAGCTCGGTTCAACCATCCTGACCGAAGCCTCGCTGTCCTTCCTCGGCCTCGGCATTCCCGAACCCTATCCGTCCTGGGGCCGCATGCTCTCGGAATCCGCCGCCGAATATGTCCGCACCGCACCGTGGCTGGTGATCTTCCCCGGCATCGCGATCAGCCTCGCCGTGTTCGGCGCCAACCTGTTCGGCGACGCCCTGCGCGACACCCTCGATCCCCGGCAGCGCGGCTGATGGCAGACAAATCCGATCTCGTGCTCGATGTGAAGAACCTGAAGACGGTGTTCTTCACCAATTCCGGCCTGTTCAAAGCCGTCGACGACGTCTCCTTCACCGTGAGGCGCGGCGAGACGCTGGCAATCGTCGGCGAATCCGGCTGCGGCAAGAGCGTCACCGCGCTGTCCCTGATGCGGCTGGTGCCCGATCCGCCCGGCCGCATCGTCGGTGGGTCGGTCACGCTCGAAGGCACCGAGCTGCTGGCGCTGGATGAAGCCGAGATGCGGGCCGTCAGGGGCAATCGCATCTCCATGATCTTCCAGGAGCCGATGACCTCGCTCAATCCGGTGATGCGGATCGGCGACCAGATCGTCGAGGCGGTGCGGCTGCACCGGGCGATGCCGGCCAGAGAAGCCCGTGACATCGCGGTCGAGATGCTGCGGCTGGTACGCATTCCCGAACCGGCGCGGCGCGCGCGGGAATATCCGCATCAGCTTTCCGGCGGCATGCGCCAGCGCGCGATGATCGCAATGGCGCTGGCCTGCCGGCCGGCGCTGCTGATCGCGGACGAGCCGACCACCGCGCTCGACGTCACCATCCAGGCGCAGATCCTGGCGCTGATCCTCGACCTTCAGAAGGAGCTCGGCACCGGCCTCGTGCTGATCACGCATGATCTCGGCGTCGTCGCGCAGACCGCGCAGCGGGTGATCGTGATGTATGCGGGGAAGAAGGTCGAGGAGGCAACGGTGGAGGCGCTGTTCGCGGCGCCAAAGCATCCCTATACGCGCGGGCTGATGGCCTCGATCCCGGCGGTGCCGGCGTCCGGCATGCCGGCGCAGGCCCGGCTGAACGAAATTCCCGGCACGGTGCCGTCGCTGGTGCGGTTGCCGAAAGGCTGCGCCTTCGCGCCACGCTGCAAGCTCGCGATCAAGCGCTGCGAGGCCGAATATCCGCCGCTTGCGGACTGGGGCGGCGGCCATCTCGCGGCCTGCTGGCGCGCGGCCGAAGTGGCGGAGGTGGCATGACCGAGGCGCTGCTCGAAGTCACCGATCTCAAGAAGCACTACGCGGTGCGCGCCGGCGTGTTGCGGCGGCAGGTCGGTACCGTGCATGCGGTCGACGGCGTCTCGTTCTCGGTTCATACCGGCGAGACGCTCGGCCTTGTCGGTGAATCCGGCTGCGGCAAGTCGACGGTGGCGCGCAGCGTGCTGCGGCTGGTCGAGCCGACTTCGGGCCAGATCCGCCTCGACGGAGAGGACATCACCCGTCTCTCCAAGGCCGCGCTGCGTCCGCATCGCCGCTCGATGCAGATCGTGTTCCAGGACCCGTTCGCTTCGCTCAATCCGCGCATGACCGCCGGCGACATCGTCGGCGAGCCGCTCGCCGTGCACGGGCTCGCAAGCGGCAAGGAGCTGGAAGCGCGTACCGCAAAACTGTTCGAGCAGGTGGGCCTGCGGCCCGATCAGATGCGCAACTTCCCGCATCAATTTTCCGGCGGCCAGCGCCAGCGCATCTGCATCGCACGCGCGCTGGCGCTCGGGCCGCGCCTGATCGTCTGCGACGAACCGGTCTCCGCGCTCGACGTCTCGATCCAGGCGCAGGTGATCAATCTCCTGATCGACCTGCAGAAGCAGCACGGCTTCTCCTATCTCTTCATCGCGCATGACCTCGCCGTGGTCGCCCATATCAGCCATCGCGTCGCCGTCATGTATCTGGGCCGCATCGTCGAGATCGCCGACAAGGACGAGCTGTTCCGCAATCCGCGCCATCCCTACACGCAGGCCCTGCTCGCGTCAGTGCCGGTTGCAAACCCGTTCGCCAAGAAGCTCGCGCCGCTGGTGGACGGCGACGTGCCGAGCCCGGTCAATCCGCCATCCGGCTGCGCGTTCCACACCCGCTGCCGTTTTGCGATCGAGCGGTGCAAGACGGAGCGGCCGGCGCTGGTGAACGCGGGCGACGGACATCAGGTGGCGTGCCTGCTCAACGAGGGGACGGGGCGGGGCCAGTAGCAACAGGCCCCAACGCCCGGATCACCGGCCAGGCCGCCAGCGCGGCGGCCAGATGCTTGAGCGTGTGGCCCGAGACAATGTGGCCTGTCGCTTCAAATATGATCACGTCACCCAGCTCGAAAAGCTTGGCCAGCGCGTAAAAGAAGATCACGCCGCCCAGAGACACGCCAAGCGCACCGGGCCGGGGCCGTGTCAACGCCAGTCCCACGGCCAACGCCATGCCGCCGAACTGCACGACCACCCATGGCGTGAGATTCTCGCGTGCCACCCAGGCCGCGAGCAGGCCCGCAACCGTCACCAGCACCACCACCGCCTGACCGGCACGCACGCTGATGCGCTCGCTGGCCGCGATGCCCAGAAAGCCCGCGAACGCCACCGCCATACCGAGACGATCGGCCACCAGCCGCTGCGGCGCGTCGGGATCCAGATGATAGATGCACGATCCTATGCAAGTGAGGATCAGACCCACGAAGAGGCAACCTGCACCCGCGGGCGCATCAGGGTGGGCACGCAGGCGCAGTAAGCCCCAAGCGCCCATCGCCAGGAAGGCAAGATTGCTCAGCACGTCGCCGGCGTTGGGCACGCCCAGCCAGGTGCGGGTGTCGACGAAATGCGGGATGTGCCAGGCGGAGGCGGGCAACGCCGGCGCGAGGAGCGCCACGAGCGTCAGGACGAAGAGTGCGCCGATCAAATATTTTTCGCGGATCTGAGGTGCGGCGAACGGCAGTCGGTTGGACCGCGAAGGGAGCGTGGCAGCTGTGTTTCGGCCGGGATCAGTTGCGCGCAACATGCAGGCCTCCTCGTAAATTGAACATCGTTCAATATTAGTAAGCCGAGAGTGAATATTGTTCAATAAAACTGCGCTTGAGCACGAACTGGTAACTATCGGATTGAAATCATTCAAATTTCGGCGCGAAAACGAAGAGCTGCCACGGCAGGGCTCGACGGAGCATCTCACCCCATCGTCATTGCGAGCGCAGCCAAGCAATCCGGGCCCCTCCGAGTAGTGAGACGGGATTGCTTCGTCGCCTCCACCTTCGCTCTTCGAGCTAGGGCGGACAAGTCGTTCCTCGCGATAATGGCGAGAGCGCTACCCCGCCCCGATCTCCGCCACGACCCTACCCGTGGTGACCTGTTCGCCTTCGGCGACGTCGATCGCGGCGATAACGCCGTCGATGCCGGCCTTGTGGACGTGCTCCATCTTCATGGCTTCCAAGGTCATCACCGGTTGGCCGGCGGTGACGCGGTCGCCGGGCTTGACCAGCACGGCGACGACACGGCCGTTCATGGCGGCGCGGACTTTACCATCGCCGCCATTGGTTGCGGCCGCCTTCGGCGCGGCGAGGGTGAGATCGGTGACCGCAAGCGGGATGCCGCGATGCTGGAGGTAGAGCCGATCGCCGTCACGCAGGAATTTTGCGCTGTCCATCACGCCGTCGTGAAGGAAGCGGATGGCGTCGGGATCGAGCTGGTCGATCTCGAACTTGTCCTGACGGCCGTCGGCGGCGACGATGTAGCCGCCATTGCGCTCACGCGTGACTTCGAGCTCGTGGGTGTTGCCGGCGATCTCGACTTTCGCCGGCAGCGGGAATGTTGCCGCCAGGCTCCGGCCACCTTGCCATGACGGCGCGCGCGGATTGGTGACATAGAGCAGCAGGCCCGCCAGCGCCGTATCGAATGCAGCATTCGCCGGCAGCGCCAACAGTTCGTCGCGATGTGCGCCGATGAAGGCCGTCGTCGCCTCGCCCCTGGCAAATCCGGGATGGCGCAGGCAGGACATCAGGAACGCCTGATTGGTGGTTACGCCAAACGCAGTGAGTTGCTCCAGGCCGACGATCAGCCGCCCCCTCGCCTCCTCCCGTGTCGCGCCATGGCTGATCACCTTGGCGATCATGGAATCGTAGAACGGCGGGATCTCCGCACCCGATTGCAGCGCGTGCTCGACGCGGATGCTGTCAGGCACCTGCCAGCGGGCCATGCGGCCGGACTGCGGCATGAAATCCTGCGCCGCATCTTCCGAGCACAGCCGCACCTCGATGGCGTGGCCCGAGAACCGGATGTCCTGCTGCTTCACCGGCAGAGCCTCGCCACGCGCGACACGCAGCTGCAGCTCGACGAGATCGAGCCCGGTGATCGCTTCGGTGACGGGATGCTCGACCTGGAGGCGCGTGTTCATCTCCATGAAGTAGAACTCGCCGCTTGCGTCGAGCAGGAATTCCAGCGTGCCGGCGCCCTCATAGCGCAGCGCCTTGACCGCGGCGACAGCGACCTCACCCATTTTCGCGCGCAACTCCGGCGTGACCGCCGGCGACGGCGCCTCCTCGATCAGCTTCTGATGTCGCCGCTGCACCGAGCAGTCGCGCTCGCCGAGATGGACGGCGTTGCCGTGGCTGTCGCCGAACACCTGGATCTCGATGTGGCGGGGATTCTGGATGGCGCGTTCGAGGATGACCGTCGGATCGCCAAAGGCGGCGTTTGCCTCCGACCGCGCACTGCGCAACGCATCGGGGAAGGATGCGGCATCGGTAACGAGCCGCATGCCGCGTCCGCCGCCGCCCGCAACCGCCTTGATCATCACGGGGAAGCCGATCTTCCTGGCTTCCGTGAGCATGACCTCGTCGCTTTGGTCGGCGCCCTGATAGCCGGGCACGCAGGGCACGCCGGCCTTCTTCATGATCTCCTTGGCGCCGGCCTTGTTACCCATGGCCTCGATCGCCTGCGGCGAGGGGCCGATGAAGACGAGGCCGACCTCCTTGCAGGCCTGCGCAAAGTCCTCGTTCTCGGCGAGGAAGCCGTAGCCGGGATGCACGGCATCCGCGCCGCTCACCTTGGCCGCGGCGATGATCGCGGGAATGTTGAGATAGGATTGCGCCGGCAGGGCTTCGCCGATGCGCGCGGCCTGGTCGGCCTGCCGCACATGGAGCGCATCGCGATCGGCATCCGAATAGACCGCAACGACGCCGAGGCCGAGCTGCCGCGCGCTGCGCATCACGCGCAGCGCGATCTCGCCGCGATTGGCAACCAAAACCTTGAAGAACGGCCGGTGCTGCACTGATCCGTTCCTCATGGGCGGGCCACCGAGAATTGCATGCGCTGGGGCGTGCGCGCATCGCCCTCGCGGCAGATCGCGAGCACCTCGGACAGCACCGCGCGGGTGTCGCGCGGATCGATCACGCCGTCGTCGAGCACGCGTGCGCTGGTCGAGAACACGTCCATCTGGCCGTCGAACACGCCGATGATCTGCGCCTTCATCGCGTCGAGCTTTTCTTTCTCGACCGGCTTGCCGCGGCGCGCGGCAGCGGCCTCGGTCACGATCGCCATGGTTTCCGCCGCCTGCTCGCCACCCATCACTGCGGTCTTGGCATTGGGCCAGGAGAAGCAGAAGCGCGGATGGAAGCCGCGTCCGCACATGCCGTAATTGCCAGCGCCGAACGAGGCGCCGCAATAGATGGTGATCTGCGGCACCGTCGCCGACGTCACCGCCTGGATCATCTTGGAGCCGTGCTTGATCATGCCGGCTTCTTCATAGGCCTTGCCCACCATGTAGCCGGTGGTGTTGTTGAGATAGAGGATCGGCGTGCGGGTCTGGCAGCAGGCCTGGATGAAGTGCGTCGCCTTGTTGGCGCCGGCGGGATCAAGCGGGCCGTTGTTGGTGATGATGCCGATCGCCTGGCCCTCGATGCGGGCGTGGCCGCAGACGGTGGCGGAGCCGTAATTAGGCGCCATCTCGGTGAAGTCGGAATCGTCGACGATGCGCGCGATCACCTGCTTCATGTCGACGGTGCGCTTGTGGTCCATCGGCATGATGCCGAGCAGCTCGTCCTGGTCGTAGCGCGGCGGTTTGAACTGCGGAGCCGCGCGGCCCGGCCGCTCCCATTCCAGCGCCGCCATGATCTCGCGCGCGATGCGCAGCGCATCGCGGTCGTCCTCCGCGAGATAATCGCCGAGGCCGGAGACCTGCGTGTGCATCTCGGCACCGCCGAGCTCTTCCTCGGTCGCGATCTCGCCTGTCGCGGCCTTGAGCAGCGGCGGCCCGGCAAGGAAGGCGCGGGTGCGGCCACGGACCATCACGATGTAATCGGACAGGCCGGTCTGGTAGGCGCCGCCCGCGGTCGACGAGCCGTGCGTGACGGTGACGACCGGCAGCCCCGCTGCCGAGAGCCGCGCGAGATTGCGAAAGATGTTGCCGCCGCGGACAAAGTCCTCGACGCGGTAGCGCAGCAGATTGGCCCCGGCGCTTTCGACGAGCTGGACGTAAGGCAGCTTGTTCTCCAGCGCGAGCTCCTGCACCCGCAACGTCTTGTCGAGGCCGTAAGGCTGGAGCGCGCCCGCATCGATGCCGGCGTCATTGGCGCTGACCATGCAGCGGACGCCGGAGACGAAGCCGATGCCGGCGATGACGCCGCCGCCGGGCACGCTCCTGTTCGCATCTGATACGTCGAACATGTAGCCGGCGAGCGTCGACAGCTCGATGAAGGGCGCGCCGGGATCGAGTACCAGAGCGACGCGTTCGCGCGGAAGCAGCTGGCCGCGCTTGTGGAAGCGATCCTTTGCCGCCGCCGACGCCGCACGCGTGCGCTCTTCCAGCGCGCGCATGCGGTCGATCAGACCGAGCATGCCGTCGCGGTTGGCGTGGTAGCCGGCGCTGCCGGGGGAAATGGTGTTGTCGAGAATGGACATCAAATCTCCTGCTCGTCATACCGGGGCGCGCGGAGCGCGAGCCCGGAATCCATACTCCCGATCGTGGCTATGGATTCCGGGCCTGGCCTTCGGCCATCCCGGAATGACGATGTGTACTTACCTATTCGTCCCAAAGATCTTCCGCGCCTCGGCGGGGCTTGCGATCTCGCGGCCCGCATGGCGGGCGCAGGCGGCGATGGCCTCGATCAACTGGCCATTCGAGGTCACCTTCTTGCCGTCGGCGAGATAGAAGGCATCCTCCAAACCTGTGCGCAGGTGACCACCGAGCTCGGCGCAGCGCTGGTGCAGCGGCCAGATCTCTTCGCGCCCGATCGCGGTGACCTGGAAATGCGCCTCGGGGCGCTTCAGCTTGATCAGGATCGGCAGCAGATCAGGATCGGACGGCATGCCGGAGGCAACGCCCATCACGAAATTATATTCGAGCGGGCCTTTATACATGCCGACCTGGTGGTACATGCCGACGCAGCGGACGATGCCGACGTCGAAACATTCAAACTCGGGGATGGTACCGACCGCGTTCATGACGTCGAGATAGTCCTTCACCTTCTCGACCGCGTTGTCGAACATCATCGGCGGCCAGGCCCAGGTGTTGTCGGCTTTCACCTTCAGATAGTTCAGCGAGCCGGCGTTGCAGGCAGCGATCTCCGGCCTGGTCTCGCGGATGCAGTCGAGCGCGCCGCTGTAGTTCGGCCCTGAGACGCCCGAGGTGTGATTGATGATGACGCCGGGGCAGGCCTCGCGAATTGCCTGTTGAATCTCCTTGCTGACGCTGACTTCCCAGGACGGCAGATGCCCCTTGTCCGGGGCCTGCTGGCGCAGATGGATGTGCATGATGCTGGCGCCGGCATCGAACGCAGCCTTGGCTTCGCGCGCCATCTGCTCGGGCGTCACAGGCACGTTGTGCTGCTTCGGGTCGGTGAGCACGCCGTTCAGCGCGCAGGTGATGACGGCCTTGTCGCTCATGCCAAAAATGTCTCGCACGTTGAGAATTCAACGTTTGCGATCATGGGACGCGCGGGCATGCGGCTTCTTGCGCGGAGAAGCTAGCTAAAGACGAGCTATCGTAGGGTGGGCAAAGGCGCTTTGCGCCGTGCCCACCACACGTCTTAACGCTTGGCGAAGATGGTGGGCACGCTTCGCTTTGCCCACCCTACGAGAGCGCGCCTAGCTCGCCTCCGCGAGCCGCACCGTCTCGGTGCTGCGGTAGATCGCGAGATCGCGCGAGCCGACGAAGATCGCGCGCGGTTTCAATCCATAGAAGCGGCGGATCGAATGGCTGAAATGGGTCGAGTCGGGATAGCCGATGTCCTGCGCAAGATGGGCGAGGTTGAGGTCCTGGTTGGCGAAGTGCAACAAATGCCGCGCACGCTTCCAGGCGCGGAAGGAGCGGAACGAGATGCCTGTCTCCTCCTTGAACAGATGCAGGAAGCGCGAGGCCGAGAGACCCGCCTCGGCGGCGCACGTATCCGCCGTCACCGGCTCGCCGGAGAAGCGGCCGATACGGGCGACGGCGCGCATCACGCGCGGATCGAGCACGCGACGCGGCAACGCCTCGCCAAAGCACATCTCGTCGAATTCGGCGGTGGTGATGTCGCCATAGCGGCGCTGGCGCAGCAGGGCGTAGGCGGCGAGGATCTTGCGGGCATAGACGGCCCGGTCAGGTCCGGTCAGCCGCTCGGCCAGGGCCTCGATCACGCCGTCCGGCATGCTTTCCGGCTCGAGCGTCACGCTGATTGCAGTGCGGTAGTCGCTGGCGATGGAATGCCGCTGGTTCGGCAGGGTCACGAACAGCTCGCCGGTGGCGAGAACGTCGTCGATCGTCAGATGCAGGCTGCCCTTCACCGCGACATAGACGTGGCAGCAGCCGGGGGTGCGCTTGCGGGGGCGGCCGAGCAGGCCGGCATA
Organism: Bradyrhizobium sp. Mp27; assembly: GCF_029953005.1. Taxonomy (NCBI): domain Bacteria; kingdom Pseudomonadati; phylum Pseudomonadota; class Alphaproteobacteria; order Hyphomicrobiales; family Nitrobacteraceae; genus Bradyrhizobium; species Bradyrhizobium sp. Mp27. Next base: position 181,998 of record NZ_JASAUS010000003.1, read on the forward strand.
GAATACCCGCTCCGGCGTGATCAGCATCAGATGGTCGGATTCGCGACCGTTATCTTCCATTGGGATCCTCCTCGCGCGGCTCTTTGGCCGCTGCGGACGGAGGTCACCTTAGCGGAAATTTGGGCGCTGTCACGGCGCGATAGCGCTGTCATGGCGCGCAAAAGATTACCATTCCGGGACGATGATCAGTCGTCCCGGAACCGCGATGAGACCGCAGTCCCATCCTACGGAATGCTTACGCCCTCACGCGCGGCGCAACATTCTGCTCGACGCCGGCCTTCTGCTCCGCGGCAACCGCGCGCTTGAATCCGTCGCGCTGCTGCAGCCGCGCCCAATAGGCTGCGACATTTGGCCCGAAATCCTTCGCGAGCCCGACATTGTTGGCGAGCCGGAGCGCATAGCCGATGACAATGTCAGCGGCGGTGAAGCGGCCTGCGCACAATGTTTCGGCATTCGCCGTCGCCGCCTCGACCGCGCGCAGCCGCCCCAGGAACCATTTTGCATAATCCCCGGCGACCTGCGGATTGCGGCGCTCCTCCGGCTCGAGCTGGGTGTACCGGAGCACCAGCGTCTGCGGGAAGGTTAACGTGGCATCGCTGAAATACATCCAGTTCAGGAACGCGCCATAGGCGGGATCTTTGGGTCCGACCATCAACGGCGTCGGTCCGTGCTTGATGCCGAGGTAATGGCAGATGCCGGAGGACTCGGTCATCTTCGTCTCGCCGTCGACCATGAAGGGAATGGTGCCGAGCGGATTGAGCGCAAGGTACTCCTTGGCGAAGACCCGCGGCGGGAACGGCAGCATCTTCAATTCATACGGAAGCCCCATCTCCTCCAGCATCCAGAGCGGACGGAACGAGCGCGCGGCGTCGCAGTGATAGAGCGTGATCATCAGGAAATACCTTTACTGCCGGGCAGCGTGCCCATCATCTTGCACAGGACCATCAGCATGACCTCGTCGGCGCCGCCGCCGATCGAGGTCAGGCGGCTGTCACGATAGGCACGGCTGACCGGCGTCTCGTTGGTAAAGCCCATTCCGCCCCAATATTGCAAGCAGGCGTCGGTGAGCTCGCGGCCGAGCCGGCCGGCTTTCAGCTTGGCCATGGTCGCAAGCTTGGTCACGTCCTCGCCGGCCACGAGTTGCTCGGCGGCGCGATAGATCAGCGCGCGCAACAGCTCGACTTCGGTCTGCATCTCCGCGAGCTTGAAGTGCACGACCTGGTTGTCGAGGATCGACTTCCCGAAAGCCTTGCGGTTGCGGGTGTATTCGATGGTCTGATCGATGATGTACTCGTGCGCCTTCAGGCAGGCCGCCGCGCCCCAGAGCCGTTCCTCCTGGAACTGGATCATCTGGTAGGTAAAGCCCTTGCCCTCCTCGCCGATCCGGTTGCGCTGGGGCACGCGGACATTGTCAAAGAAGATCTGCGCCGTGTCCGACGAGCGCATGCCCATCTTGTCGAGCTTTCGCGCCACCGTGACGCCCTTGCTCTTCATGGGCACGCAGATCAGCGACTTGTTGCGGTGAACCGGCCCATCGCCGGTGTTGGCGAGCAGGCAGATCCAGTCGGCCTGGGTGCCGTTGGTGATCCACATCTTGCCGCCATTGATGACGTAGTCGTCGCCGTCAGAGCGCGCATTGGTCTTGATCGAGGCGACGTCCGAGCCGGCGCCGGGCTCGGAGACGCCGATGCATGCAACAAAATCGCCAGCAATCGAGGGCGCCAGGAATTCGCGCCGCACCTCGTCCGAGCCGAATCGCGCGAGCGCCGGCGTCGCCATGTCGGTCTGGACCCCGATCGCCATCGGCACGCCGCCGCAGGTGATGGCGCCGAGCTCCTCCGCCATCATCAGCGCATAGGAATAGTCGAGGCCGGAGCCGCCGAATTCGACCGGCTTGTTCAGCCCCAAGAAGCCGAGGCTGCCCATCTTCTTGAACAGCTCATGCGCCGGGAAGATGTCGGCCTTCTCCCATTCATCGACATGAGGGTTGATCTCGTTGGCGATGAATTTTTGTAAGGAGCGGCGGATGTCGTCGTGGTCGGCGGTGAATAGCATTTTTTCCTCTCGTCATTCCGGGGCGCGCGAAGCGCGAACCCGGAATCCATTCCTCTGCGGTGTGTGCGGCCCGATGGATTCCGGGCTCGACGCTTCGCGTCGCCCCGGAATGACAGAAAGTCACAACCCCATCTGCCTCGAGGCCAAATCCTTCATGATCTCCTCCGTCCCACCGCCGATGGCGTTGACTTTGACCTCCCGGTAGATGCGCTCGGCCTTGATGCCGCGCATGAAGCCGGCGCCGCCGAAGATCTGCACGGCTTCCGAGGCGCAGAACGCCATGGTTTGCGTGGCCTGGTTCTTCATCATGCAGATCTCGGCGACCGGGCTCTCGCCCTGCTCCAGCCGCCAGGCCAGTAATTCCAGCATCGACTGGGATGCCGCGACCTTCTGCGCCATGTCGACGATCTTGTGCCTGATGACCTGGTGCTGGGCGAGCGGCTTGCCAAAAGTCTTGCGCACCTTGGCATAGGCGATCGCTTCGTCGAGGCAGACCCGCGCGAAGGCGGTGCAGCCCGCCGCCATGCCCATGCGTTCGCTGTTGAAATTCCGCATGATGATCTTGAAGCCCTGGCCTTCCTCGCCGATCAGGTTTTCGGCCGGCACGCGGCAGTCATCGAAATGCAGCGTCGCGGTGTCGGAGGCCCACCAGCCCATCTTCTTCAGTTTCGTCCGTGACAGGCCGGGCGTGTCACCCTCGATCAGAAGCAGGCTGACGCCGCCGGCGCCCTCGCCGCCTGTACGCACCGCAACGGTCAGATAATCGGCGCGCACCCCTGAGGTGATGAAGGTCTTCTCGCCGGTCACGACGTAGTGATCGCCATCGCGCCGCGCCTTGGTGCGGAGGTTCGCGACATCGGAGCCGCCGGCCGGCTCGGTGATCGCCAACGCGGAGATCTTCTCGCCCGACAGCACTTGCGGCAGCACCCGTGCCTTGAGCTCCGGGCGCGCCGCCCGCGCGATCGGCGGCGAGCCGATTGTGTGGCTCATCAGGCTGGCGCTGACCCCGCCGGCGCCGGCGCGCGCCAATTCCTGGCTCGCCACGATCTTCATGAACTGGTCGGCGGCGATCCCGCCATATTCCTCGGGGAATCCGAGCCCCAACAGGCCAATCTCGGCCGCCTTGCGATAAAGCACGCGGGGAAATTCGCCGGCCTCGTCCCATTCATGGGCAAAGGGCGTGATCTCCTTCTCGACAAAGCGGCGCATCACCTCGCGGAAGGCGTCATGCTCGGCGGTATAGAACGGGCTCTTCATCGTCGTCTCGCCCTGCTGGCGGATTCGTGTTGGCCACCATGGCCGGAACATCTGCCGTTCACTTGCGCAGAGTGGCTGACCGGGGAACCGCTGCACGCAGCCTAAGGCCTAGCAACTCAACGCAAGACGATTTTCGCCCCCCGCAGGCCAACTCCGGGGCAAAAAAAGACGTGCGCACAAACTCCGGCTGGCCTCAGGGCCACGCCGGGCATGGTGCCCGGCAAATAGGGACGCAGGCGGCACAAGACCGCCGAGGGAGGGATTTTGGCCGTTCGTTATTACGACTGGATCGTCCATCACGGCCGCCGTACGCCTGACAAGGTCGCGGTCATCGACCTCGCGAGCGAGCGCCGCTTCACCTATTCGCAGCTCGATGCCCGCGTCTCGCGCCTCGCCGGATTTCTCCGTGACGCGCTCAAGGTGTCGCGCGGCGACCGCGTCGCCGTGCTGGCGCTGAACACGACCGATACGCTGGAGGTGCAGTTCGCCTGCGGACGGCTCGGCGCCGTCTTCGTGCCGCTGAACACCCGCCTCACCGTTCCCGAGCTCCAGTTCATCACCGGCGACTGCGCGCCGAAGGTGATGATTCACGACACCGATCTGGCCGAAACTGCGCTCGCCGTCGCAAAGCTCTGCAACGTCGCGACCAGCCTGCTGCTCGGCCCCGCCGGCGCCTACGAGACCGGCATCGCGTCCGCCAAGCCGCTCGCCCGCGCCGAGGAGGTCACGCTCGATGACGTCTCGACCATCATGTACACGTCGGGCACCACGGGCCATCCCAAGGGCGCGACCATCACCCATGGCATGACGTTCTGGAATTGCGTCAATCTCGGCGGCCCCGCCTGCATCGGACCGGCCTCGGTGCTGCTCACCGTGCTGCCGCTGTTCCACACCGGCGGGCTCAATTGCTACACCAACCCGGTGCTGCATGCCGGCGGCACCGTGATGATCATGCGCGCCTTCGATCCCGGCACGGCGCTCGGCCTGATCAACGATCCCGCGCAGGGCATCAACGTGTTCTTCGGCGTGCCCGCGATCTACCAGTTCATGGCGCAGCATCCGGCCTTCGCGACCACCGACCTGACCCGGTTGATCGTCTGCGGTGTCGGCGGCGCGCCGATGCCGGTGCCGCTGCTGAAAGTCTGGGAGGCGCGCGGCGTCGCGCTGCAGCAGGGCTATGGCATGACCGAGACCTCGCCCGCCGTGCTGGTGCTGGATCGCGAGGATGCCGCGCGCAAGGCGGGTTCGGCCGGCAAGCCGGTGCTGCACACGGAAGTGCGGATCGTGCGACCCGACGGCAGCGATGCCGAGGTCGGCGAACTCGGCGAACTCTGGGTCAAGGGCCCGAACATCACGCCGGGCTACTGGAACAGGCCGGAGGCGAACAAGACGTCCTTCACCGACGGCTGGCTGCACACGGGCGATGCGACTCGCGTCGACGAGGAAGGCTTCTACTATATCGTCGACCGCTGGAAGGACATGTACATCTCGGGCGGCGAGAACGTCTATCCGGCCGAGGTCGAGAACGTCCTGCATCAGCTCACCGCGATCGCGGAAGCCGCCGTGATCGGCATTCCCGATCCGCAATGGGGCGAGGTAGGGCTCGCCATCGTCGCGGCCAAGCCCGGTCAGCGGCTGACCGAGGCGGATGTCTTTGCGCACTGCGCGGCCAATCTCGCGCGCTTCAAATGCCCGCGACAGGTGCGCTTCGTCGATGCGCTGCCGCGCAACGCCACCGGCAAGATCCACAAGCCGACGTTGCGGAAGGAATTCTCGGTGGCATCCGAAGTCGACAAGAAAGTCGCCAACGCCTGATCAAAGCGCCCCTTGCGGGCGCTTCTTCGTTTCTGACGTGCCTGCTCCAACCCAGAAGAAACCGCAAAGAAAACCCCAAGGAATTTTCATGAACAAGAAACTCTCCCTGCTTGCCGCAGCAACGGCGTTGACGCTGCTTGCGACCCCGTCCGCGTATGCGCAGAAGGCGTACGACACCGGCGTCACCGACACCGAGATCAAGATCGGCAATGTCGAGGCCTATTCCGGTCCCGCGTCCGCCTACGGCATCATCGGCAAGACCGAGGAAGCCTATTTCAAGATGATCAACGACCAGGGCGGCATCAACGGCCGCAAGATCAACTGGATCTCCTATGATGACGGCTACTCGCCGCCGAAGACCGTGGAGCAGATCCGCAAGCTGATCGAGAGCGACGAGGTCTTCCTGGTCTTCAACGCGTTGGGCACGCCGACCCAGACCGCCGTGCAGAAATATCACAATTCCAAGAAGGTGCCGCAGCTCTTCCTCGCCACCGGCGCCAGCAAGTGGAACGACCCGAAGAACTTCCCCTGGACCATGGGCTTCCAGCCCAGCTACCGGGTCGAGGCACAGATCTTCGCAAAATACATTCTGAAGGAGAAGCCGGACGCGAAGGTCGCGATCTTCTATGCCAACGACGATTTCGGCAAGGACTACCTCGCCGGCATCAAGGACGTATTCGGCGACAAGGCATCGAAGCTGATCGTGGCCGAGGAGAGCTACGAGACCTCGGAGCCGTCGATCGACGCCCACATCGTCAAGCTCAAGGGCACCGGCGCCGATGTCTTCGTCAACATCGCGACCCCGAAATTCGCGGCCCAGGCGATCAAGAAGATCGCAGAGCTGGAGTGGAAGCCGATGCACCTGATGACTGATGTCTCGGTGTCGATCGGCGCGGTGATGAAGCCGGCCGGCCTCGAAGCATCCGAGGGCGTGCTGTCGGCCGGTTACCTGAAGGATGCGTCGGATCCGCAGTGGAAGGACGACGAGGGCATGAAGAAGTTCATGACCTTCATCGACAAGTACATGCCCGGTGCGAACATCTCGGACGCCAATCTGGTGTACGCCTATGCCGCAGCCCAGACGATGGTGCAGGTGCTGAAGCAGTCGGGTGACAATCTGACCCGCGAGAACGTGATGAAGCAGGCCGCGAGCCTCAGGGACTTCGTCCCTGATACGCTGATCCCGGGGATCAAGATCAACACCTCGGCCACCGACTTCGCGCCGATCGAGCAGCTCAAGATGTGGCGGTTCAAGAAGGGCCAGTGGGAGCTGTTCGGCGACATCATCAGCGCCGAAACGGGCGGCTAGCCACGCATCGCAGCAACGGGCGGAGACGTGCAGCTGACGTCTTCGCCTGCGCTGACGTCGATCCCCGCGACCGGCAGGCCGAGCCGGCGCGGGTCATCGATGGCCGCAAAGCGCGGACATACCCATGCCAGGATCGCCCCGCCCGATGGCGGCAGATCGAGCTGAAGAACAAAGGCACCCGCGTCGATCACGGTCGCGGCATCCGCAACGCGCACGCCGTCGAGATAGAACTGCACGCCGATCCGATCAAGCGGCCCGCGTATCTCCGGCGACGCGATGCGAATGATGGCGCGCCCCGGCGGCGCCTCGATCCGCACGGCGGCTTCCGGCTCGCTCCAGCGGAAGCTGCGGCCCTGCCAGACCTCCCAGGCATGGAAGCCGGCCTGTGCGACCATCTGATCGCCGAGACTCTGCGCAGCTCCGCCAAGGCTCCCCCGAATACTACGGATGCAATAGAGGCGCTGATAATGGATCAGCGCGGCGATATAACGCTTCAGCCAGCGCGCGATGCTGCCGCGAGAGCCGCCCATGGTGAGCACGGTCAGACAGCAGCGCGCATAGCCTGCCGACACACGTGCAAGACCAAGCGCAAGGCGGTCGCCGGCCAGTGCGATCGCGCCCCAACGCCCGATCGCCTGCAGGCCTTCGCCGGTCACACGGCCGGCGCGCATCCGTGCATCAAGGGCGCTACGCGCCAGCGCGACGTTGAAATCGCCGCGGCTGCTCCACTCGACCGGAGTTTCGAGCAGCTCGCTGCCGGGATCATCGCGTGCTTCGCTGAGATAGCGGATCTCGCCGTGCACGAAATCGAGCGTGAATGTCTTCAGCTCGCCGATTTCGCCGATATAGTAGTGATGGAAGCGCGCCTCCTCGAGATAGCCGATCGTATGGCCCCTCGCGTGATACGCGGCGGCGAGCACCCATTCGGCGAAATGGCCGAGCTCCTCGCGCAGGCCGCCGCATTCCCAATAGACGTCGCGCCGCGTCACGAAGCACTGGTCCAGCACCTTGCGCCAGGGACTGCTTCATGCCGAACTCGATGTCGGCCTGGTACATGGCGGCCTCCGCCACGGACAGCCGGTTATGGCAGATCGGCACCGACTGACAGGAGAACCCCGCCCAGTCGGGACGCGCGTCGATCGCGCGGATGCAGGCCTCCATCACGTCAGGCTCGGGCCGGCAATGCGACTCCGTGAAGAACAGATATTTGCCGCGGGCCTTGGTGGCGCCGAAGGCGCAGAGCCCGATGTCATGGTCCGAATTGGTGAATTCGAGGCGCGCTTTGCCGCCGGCGAGCGCCTTCAGCTCGTTGAGTGCCTTGAAATCAGGCGGCACCACAAGGATGATTTCGTAAAGCGATTTGTCGGCGGTCTGCGACGTCCAGCCGAGCCAGGACAGCTCCCACTGCCCGCGGTGATGTTCCAGCGGGATGATGATGGAGAACAGCGGAGATTCACCGCCGTATGGTGCGGGCACGTCCTGCATGTTCCCTTATAACGCACGCGACACCATTCCGGGCACTTTCTCGCGGACTATACCGACAGAAACAGCGCGAACGATTCCTCCACCGTGCGGCGCAGATGCTTTCCATACAATGCGTGGTTGGCATCGTCGGGGCCGACCCGTCCCAGGGACGGCTTCGCGACGTTGCGGAGCGGCACATAGGCGATCGGCGCCGCGATCGGCGTCAGTTGCGAGCCGGGTCCGGCGCGGAGCGTCGAGATGATGCCGTACATCTCGCCGGCAACCGTCGGCCGCGACACCGTGATCACGCGATGCTGGCCGTGCTTGATGATGACGAGATAGATGAAGCCGGATTGATGCGGCACCGCAACCTCGCCGGTGTGCTCATAGGCGGCATCGGTCCGCTCGCCCTCGCGGAACACCAGCGAAGACACCTTCGGCTCCCAGACGATCTCGGTGCGATAGGCGAAGATCGCATCCTTGTCGCCGAAGGACGGCCGCAGCGTGATGTAGACGTCCTCGAGCCACGTCACCGCGCGATGCGCATAGGAGCCGAGGCTGTCGGGCGCGACATCGTTTGCGGCCGGAGGCGTCACCACGGCGGCGCCTTTGCGTAAGGAGACGCCCAGCGCCTGCTCCAGCCGCACGGTCGTTGCCAGCGTGAACGGCCGCCGGCCGCCGAGCACCTTCTCCAGCGTCGACAGGCTGAGCTTGGCCTGCTCGGCCAACGCCTGCCGGGAAATCCGGCGCCTGGCGAGCTCCTCGCGAATGGTCTCCGCGATCTCGCGGCTCTGCTCGTCCGAAAGCTGCCTGTCGGTGACTTTATCCTGCATCTGCATCGTCAGCCCTGCTCCATGGACGCCAGTCTAGCAGGGCGGACAAACCAGCACAAAACCGTACATGGTCGTCCCGGCGGCCGCCCGCCCGGGCCATCCGCGGCAAAACATTGCCGATCGTTCTGCTCGCGAAACCAGCTCTCCCGACCGATGCTCGCCATCGTCAAACACCCTTCGGGAGCAGGCCAAATGAGCAATTACGACGCGGTCGACAGCTACCAACACCCCTGGCTGGGAAGACTCATCGTGGTCGGAGTGTTCCTTCTGGCGCAGGGCGTTGCCATGCTCCTGGTTGCCTTCATTGCCCTGCTGGTGAGCTTCGAGCCGGGCTGGTCGGCAACGACCGAGCAGGCCAGCCTGCTCCAGCCCGGCGATGCCAAATCCGGCAGCCTCCTGCTGAAGGAAGACGGCGCCTATACCGAGGCGATCCGCCTCGGCACCGATATCGACATCACGGTGTCTGGCCCGACGCTGCGCGCCCGCGTCACGCAAGTGTTCCGCAACCCGACCAAGGACTGGGTCGAGGCCACCTATGTCTATCCGCTCGCGACCAACGGCGCCGTCGACACGTTGAAGATGGTGGTCGGCGACCGCGTCATTATCGGCGACATCAAGGAGCGGCAGCAGGCACGCGTGATCTACGAGCAGGCGCGCCGCGCCGGCCAGAAGGCCGCGCTCACCGAGCAGGAGCGGCCGAACATCTTCACCAATTCGGTCGCCAATATCGGTCCCGGCGAAACCGTGCTGGTGCAGATCGAATATCAGGAGCCGGTGCATCAATCCGGCGACGAATATTCGCTGCGGCTGCCGCTGGTGGTCGGGCCGCGCTACAATCCGGCGCCGATCGTGCAGAGCGTCGACTTCCGCCAGGATGGCTCCGGCTGGGGCGCGACGACGTCAAACCCTGTGCCGGATCGCGACCGCATCTCGCCGCAGGTGCTGGATCCCGCGAAAAATGCGCCGGTCAATCCGACCAGCATCACGGTGCGCCTGAAGGCCGGCTTTGCGCTCGGCGAGGTCAAGAGCCACCATCACAACGTCAAGACCGAAAGCCCTGACAATACGACGCGCGTCATCACACTTGCCGACGGCACTGTGCCCGCCGACCGCGATTTCGAGCTGACCTGGAAGCCGGCCGCGGAGAAGGCACCGTCGGTTGGACTGTTCCGCGAGCGTATCGGCGATGCCGATTATCTGCTCGCCTTCGTCACCCCGCCCAGTGCCGAGCAGGCGACGCAAAAGCCGCTGCCGCGCGAGGTCGTATTCGTGATCGACAATTCCGGCTCGATGGGCGGCACCTCCATCGTCCAGGCCAAGGCGAGCCTACTCTATGCCCTCGGCCGCCTCCAGCCGAATGACCGTTTCAATGTGATCCGTTTCGACGACACCATGGACGTGCTGTTCTCGACCTCCGTGCCGGCCGACCCCGCGCATCTCGGCGAAGCACTCGGTTTCGTGAATGGATTACAGGCGCGTGGCGGCACCGAGATGGTGCCGGCGATGCGCACCGCGCTGACTGACAAGCTTGCCGACACCAACATGGTCCGCCAAGTCGTGTTCCTGACCGACGGCGCGATCGGCAACGAGCAGCAATTGTTCGAAACGATCACTGCGATGCGGGGCCGCTCGCGCGTGTTCATGGTCGGCATCGGATCCGCGCCCAACACCTATCTGATGACGCGCGCCGCCGAGCTCGGCCGCGGGGCCTTCACCCATATCGGCTCCGTCGAGCAGGTCGAGGAGCGCATGCGCGGCCTGTTCGCCAAGCTCGAGAACCCCGCGGTGACCGGGCTCAGCGTAAAGTTCTCCGATGCCAAGGCGGACGTGACGCCTGCGATCATTCCCGACGTCTATCGCGACGAACCGCTGGTGCTGGCGGCAAAGCTCGACAAGCTCGCGGGCTCGCTCGAGATCAAGGGCCGCGTCGGCGACCGTCCGTGGTCGGTGACGCTGCCGCTCCAAAACGCCGCCGAAGGCAAGGGCCTGTCAAAACTCTGGGCCAAGCGCAAGATCGGCGACGCCGAGGTGGCGCGTACCATGCGCGAGATGACGCCCGAAGACTCCGACAAGGCGATCCTGGCGCTGGCGCTCGACCACCAGATCGTCACGCGGCTCACCAGCCTCGTCGCGGTCGACAAGACGCCGAGCCGCCCCGAGGGCGCGCCGCTCAAGCTCAGCGAGCTGCCGCTCAACCTGCCGGCCGGCTGGGATTTCGAGAAGGTCTTTGGCGAGCGACCGCATCTGACGCCCACACAATTGCGCGAACGCCATGCGGATGCGCGCAACCAGCCGGCGACGAGGCGGCCGACGCCCGCCGCGCCGGATGCGATCCGCCTGCCGAAGACCGCGACCTCGGCCGAGCTGAAGATGATCGCAGGCTTCATCCTGATCGTGCTCGCCCTGATCCTGTTCGTGTTCAACCGGCGTCAGCCCTTGCTCACTGACGCCGCTTGAGAGAGGAGCCCCCCGAACTCCTCTGTTAGCGCGCGCGGCTGCCCGTCCCATACCAACGGCCGCGCGCGCCTTTTTATCAGCCGTCATTGCGAGGAGCGAAGCGACGAAGCAATCCAGACTGCCGCCACGGAGACAGTCTGGATTGCTTCGCTTCACTCGCAATGACGGGGGAAGGACCATTATGCCCCGCCTCATCTCCCCCCTCGCTGTTGCACTTGTCGGCCTCATCCTGTTCGGTGACGGCGCCTACATTCATGCCAAGGCCTGGCTCGCCCAGGTGCTGCTGGAGCGCGCGTTCGACAGGAGCGTTACGACCGGCGGCGTGGTCAAGCCATGGTCATGGGCCGACACCTGGCCAGTCGCGCGGATCGAGGTGAAGCGGATCGGCGCCAGCGCGATCGTGCTGGATGGCACCAGCGGCCAGGCCCTCGCTTTCGGACCCGGCCATATCCACCAAACGGCTGATGCCGGCGAGCGCGGCATTGCGGTATATGCCGCGCACCGCGATACACATTTCCGCTTCCTGCGGAATGTCGCCATTGGTGACGTAATCGATGTCACACGCCGTGACGGAAAGCACTTTCGCTATCGGGCGGATTCCTCCGCTGTGGTTCGCTTCGATGAGTCCGGCATCGATCCCGCGGCGCAGGATGTCGAGCTGGTGCTCACAACCTGCTGGCCCTTCGACGCCGTCACGCCCGGACCCGAGCGCTACACCCTGCATGCCACCTTGATCGAAACAGGTGAATAGCGGTTCGCAATCGGCCATCCGGGATCGATAGAGACCGCGCCGAACAGCCGGGGAACCGCGCTTGATCGGGCCGCTGAACTGGCGTCGCCTCCTATAGACCTGTAAGAACAGCCGATTGATCTTTTGACGCTGTAATTTTCAGGACAACCTGTAATGGACGACGAGTTCAGGCAGCGCCTCGAACAGCGGCTGGAGCAACTCGAAAATCGTGTCGCGCTCCTGGAACGGAATCAGGACCTCATTGCTGCCGGACAGAGACGATCCTCGCTGCGGAGCCTCTGGCGACGACCGCCGATGTGGACCTTCGAGCAATATCCGCCGCGCCTGCTCAACCTGACTGCCTTCCCGCCTGCGCCTGCGATCCCGGCGAATGCGCCGCGGATCACGATGGTCACGCCAAGCTACAATCATGCGCAATATCTCGACGCCACGATCGAGAGCATCGTCAGTCAGAACTATCCGAAGCTGACTTATCACGTGCAGGACGGCGCCTCGATCGACGGCACGATCGATCTCCTGAAGAGCCGAGGTGAGAGCATCAGCTGGACGAGCGAGCCGGACAAGGGGCAGTCGAACGCCATCAATCTCGGCTTCGCCGGTGCCGATTGCGAGATCATGGCCTATCTCAACAGCGACGATATGCTGCTGCCCGGAGCGCTCGCCTATGTCGCCGACTACTTCATGTCGCATCCCGATGTCGACATCGTCTACGGCCATCGCGTTTTCGTCGATCGCGAGGGGCTCGAGGTCGGACGCGCCGTGCTGCCGCCTCATGACGGCAAGGCTTTGCAATATGCCGACTACATCCCGCAGGAGACGATGTTCTGGCGCAAGCGCGTGTGGGAGAGGATCGGGCCCATCGACGAGAGCTTCCACTACGCGATGGACTGGGATTTCATCCTGCGGGCGCAAGCTGCGGAATTCAAGTTCGTGCGCCTGCCGCGATTTCTCGCCTGCTTCCGCATCCACGATGCACAGAAGACGGCTTCGACCTACGCGCTCGGCGTCAGAGAGATGGCATCCTGCGGCGCCGCGTTCTCGGCTTCGATCCGACGCAGATGCAGATCAGACGCGCCATCGCTTCCTATCTCGCGAAGCAATTGGCCTATCACTACGCCTACAAGCTGCGCCTGCTGCGTTACTGAACGATAGCAGAGGCGTGATCGCCATTTGAAGGAATGCGCGTCACGCAGTCGTGGCACGTCGTCCGATCGTTCGCACTTTCGCCAAAAGTCTGGTGATGCTAGCCTTGTCGCGAAGCACCCGCCATTCCGCCACGCGGCATGGAGCCATCACGATCAGTCCCGCCAGACGCCGGCGCAAGACAGCGCGCTGCAACAAGAACAAGAGGTGAGGAAGCGCCATGGAAGCCAAGGTACCTGCTGCGTCTGTTTCTCCGCGTCCATGGTCTCCAGCGCCCGATGCCAGCGACATCGTCAAGGGCATCCACGCCATGCTGCACCCGCACAACATCGTGCTGGTGGGCGCGACCGACAAGCCCGGCAATTATGCCGAGCGCATCTGGAACAACCTCGTCAAGTACGGTTACGAGGGCGGGCTTTATCCGGTCAACGCCAAGCGCGAGACGATCTGGGGTGTGCCCTGCTACAAGGATTTTGCGAGCCTCCCGGAAAAGCCCGACCACGTGCTGGTGCTGGTGCCCGCGCGCTTTGCCGTGCAGGTGATCCGCGACGCCGCCGCCGCCGGCGCGCGCTCGGCCACCATCGTCACCTCGGGCTTCAGCGAGTTGCAGGATGAGGAGAGCCAGAAGCTCGCTGCCGAATTGCAAGCCGCGATACGCGAAACGGGGCTCGCCGTCACCGGCCCGAACTGCCTCGGAAACTTAAGCGCGGACGAAAAGCTCTTCACCAATATCGACGACCGCGTCGTCACCATGGAACAGGGTGCGGTGGCGATCGCCGGGCAATCCGGCGCCATCGTGATGGCGATCCGGCAGGCGCTGGAGGATCGCGGCGTCGGGGTCGGTTACATGGTGACGACCGGCAACGAGGCCGGGCTCGAGACGCCGGACCTGATGCGCTATTTCGCCGAGGATCCGAGCATCAAGGTGATCGTGGTCTATCTCGAAGGCGTGCGTAACACGAAGGCGTTTCGCGACGCCTGCAAGGCCGCGCGCGCCGCAAGCAAGCCGGTCATCGCACTCAAGCTCGGTTCGTCCGAGGGCGGCCGAGCCGCGGCGATGGCGCATACCGGTGCGCTCGCGGGCTCGATCGAAACCTTCGACGCCATCGCGACCCGTGAAGGCGTGATCCGGGTCGGCGGGCTCGACGAGCTGATCGAGACCACCGAATGCTTCGTCCACTCGGCCGTGCCCAAGGGCGACCGGCTTGCCGCGGTCACGCTATCAGGCGGCAAGCGCGGCATGCTGCTTGACGCCTTCTATGCCGAAGGCCTGAACTTTGCGCCGCTGAGCCCGCACGTCGGCTCCGAATTGGCGAAGATGCTCGGGCCCGGCTCGATCGTCGGCAATCCGCTCGATGCGGGCTTTGCCGCGGTGGTCGATCCCTCCGTCTACATGAAGTCGATCAAGCTGATGATCGACGATCCCGATATCGACATCGTCATCATCGATGCCGAGCTGCCCAAGGCGCCGCACGAACTGCGTGAACGCAATTTGCGCATCGTCGACCAGATGGCGAGCCAGGCGTCGAAGCCGGTGATCTACATCAGCGCGATGTCGATCGGCTTCACCGAGTTCACCAAGGGCCTGCGCAAATCGCTGCCGCATCTCGCGGTCATGCAGGGCATGGACCGTGCGGTGACTGCAATCAACTCGCTGCTCGCCTATGCGAAGCTGCGCAAGGAAGTGCCCGACATCGTCTCGAGCTCGAAACCTGCGGCCCGTGCCGTGCTGGAGAAGGCGCTGAAATCGGCGAGCGGTGCCGCGCTCGACGAGGTCGCCTCGAAGAAGCTGCTGAAGGCCTATGGCATCCCGGTCTCGAAGGAAGCGATAGCGCAGACGGCCGCGGACGCGGCGAAGATCGCGAAGCAGATCGGTTTCCCGGTCGTGGCAAAAGTCGTCAGCGCCGAGATCCTGCACAAATCCGACATCGGCGGCGTGGTGCTGAACCTCAACAGCGCCGCCGAGGTGAAGAAGGCATTCGCCGACATCACCGCGCGGGTGGCGAAGTTGAAGGGCAAGCCGAAGCTCGACGGCATCCTGATCGCGCAGCAGGTCAAGGCCGATCTCGAGCTCGTGGTCGGCGCCTCGCTCGATGCCGAGATGGGTCCGGTCGTGCTGTTCGGCACCGGCGGCATCGACATCGAGCTGATGAAGGACGTCGCGCTCGCCGGTGCGCCGCTGGACGAGGCCGAGGCGCGGCTGTTGATCGGCCGCACCAAGGCCGGCGTCAAGATACGTGGCTATCGCGGCAAGCCGGCGTTGCACGAGACTTCCGCGGTGAAGGCACTGGTCGGCCTGTCCAATTTGATTGCAGATGCCGGCGACCGGATCGCCTCGATCGACGTCAACCCGTTCCTGATCAACACCAAAACGGGCGTCGCCGTCGATGCCCTGATCGTATTGAACAATGCTGCGGCAAAAAGCGCCGCAGGGCATTGATGTCGCGTAAGGCGGATTGGCGGGTTACGCTTCCGCCTTCGCTCTTCGAGCTACGGCGGACAAGTCGTTAACCCGCCCGCTCTAGTATTGCGGCCGCAGCATCGTCCTTCCAACCATCCCGCTTTGGCCGTAAAATCGCCCTGCATGGCACGCGCGAGCAACCTCGTAATCGGAACGGCGACGCTGGCGGTCATCGCCGTGGCGTTCGGCGGCGTGCTCGGCGTGCAGAAATGGCGCACCGCCCAGAACCGGAGCCAGTTGCGCGTGGTGTTCGAGGGCGGCTCCGCCAGCGGCCTGCGCCGCGGCGGACCGGTCAATTTCGACGGTGTTCCCGCGGGCCAGATCCTGTCGATCAAGCTGGATAATCCGCGCAAGATCGTGGCGCTGGTGATGCTCGACAACACCGCGCCGATCCGCAAGGACACAGTTGCGGGCATCGAGTTCCAGGGTCTCACCGGCGTTGCCGCGATCTCTTTGATCGGCGGCGCGCCCTCCGCGCCGCCGGTGCCGCTGGATACGGACGGCGTCCCCATGCTGATCGCCGATCTCAGCGACGCCGAATCCATCGTCGACACCCTGCACAGCGTCGATCGCACGATCGTCAGCAATGCCCCGGCGATCAAGGACGGCCTGCGCACGTTCGAGAACTACACCGCCGATCTCAGAAGCAAGGGCGGCGAAATCGACTCCGTCATGGCCAAGGTCGACAGCGCCTTCGCGGGCTTCGACAAGGCGGTCACCAAGATCGAAGGCGTGGTCCCCGGCTTCGTCGACGGCAAGGCCGACGAGCTGTTCGAGAAGATCAGGGGACTGCACGAGCTCGCCGACACCATGAAGAAGAAGTCGGCTGCCTACGTCGAGGACATCCGCCGCTCGCTGCTCGACGTCAGCGAAGCCGCCAACAAGATGGCTGGCACGCCCGCGCCTGCCGCCGCCCCGCGCCCGCCGCGCAAGCCTCCGCAGAAGAAGCAGTAGAGACCTCTTACCCTCCCCTGGAGGGGGAGCGTCGATCGCGCGCAGCGCGAGCGGGGTGGGGTGATCTCTCCCCACGGGCAGCGCGCAATGCGGAAGGGCTGTCACCCCACCTCGGTTCGCATTGCGCTTTGCTCCATGCGAACCGATCCTCCCCCTCGAGGGGAGGATGGCAGTCTCGCCGTGGCTTGCAGGTCGCGCCCTACCACGCGTAGCGCACGACGCCCTTGCCGGCGTAGGAGCGGGTGACGTTCGAGAACTCGCCCTCGAAGGTCGCCGACGCAGACCAGCCGTTCATCCAGTTCATCTGCACTGCCGCCGTGGTCAGCGCGGAATCGCGCGCCAGCGCTGCACCGTTCACGACGAAGGCCGACCCCGGCAGGGTCTGGAACACCGCGCCGACGGTGCGGTCCGGATTGTAATCATGCGCCCAGGCGACACGGCCGCGCAGGGTCATCAGGCCACCGGCCGCGGCGAATGATTTGTCGGCGCGCAGGCCGAGCTCGGTGCGGGTGCTGGTCACGTCCTTGGCGGCATAGTTGAGCGCGAAGGTGCTGTTGCCGACCATCGCGAACTCCGAATAGTTCGGAAGGCTGAACATGGTGGCCTGGGCCGCCGCATAGGGCGTGAGGCCGATCCACTGCGTAGCGTAGCGGTAACCGCCCTCGACACGGCCCGAGAGCGCGTTGGCGTTGAACTGCGCCCGCAGTTGATCGACGCCCGCGGCCGTGACGATGCGGTTGGTCGTGACGTCCTGCCAGCCATAGGCCAGTGCGGCCGTGATATAGGCAGGTCCTGCCGTGTGACGAACGAAGGCGCCGGCCTGGAACAGATCGGAGCGGCCCCAGCCGAGCCCGTTGACGTTGAAGCCGGTCCCACCGCCGGCAAGCGCAAAGCCGGCGATCGTCGACGGCGAGAAGCGATAGTCGAGGCCGACGGCGGTGCCATAGACGCTGCTGGTGGTGTTGTTCGAACCGAGCGCGACATTGCCGTCGGTGGTCTGCGAGCCACCGTAGCCGGCCGCCCACACATCCCAGCGCTGCTCGAAGGTTGCGGCCGGTGCCTTGCGGTAGATCGAGGCGAAGGCGTCGCGCGCGTTCTTGTCACGCGCGCCCTTGCCGGTCGCGGCATAGGCATTCGCGCCCGGCTCGTCGGCGTAGGGCGTCGCACCTGATGTGCCGCTGCGTCCCGAGCCGAACACATCGGTCAAGAGGCCGAGGAACAGGTTCATCGCATTGAAGGTCGTCTGTTGCGACCCCGTGCCCGATTCGCCGGAGGCCTGGGTGAGGCCGGCCGGCGAGAGATTCGCCAGCGCCACCGGAAGGCTGCCGGTGCTGTCGAAATGACGCGCCAGCGCGTTGGCGACGTTCTGCTGGTTGACGTTGAGGCCGGAGCCGTAGCTGAGCGACAGATCCAGGAAGACGTTGTTCGTGTTGTAACTCAGGACAGCCTTCAGGTTCGACGAGAGCCCCGCGACGACCGGATTGAAGGCATCGGGAAGCGTTGCCGCATTCAGGATCGTGTAGTGCTTCGCGATCGAGCCGGTCGGAACGACGACGACGGTGGCGCCGCCAAGCGTCGCTGTGCCGGTCACGACCGTAAAACCATTGCTGGCGCCCGAGACCTGCACCATGTAGCTCGACGCCGAGGTGAACGAGAGGTCGCCGGACACCGTGAGCGTCCCGGTCGGATTGCCCGGTGCCAGCGTGCCGCCATTGACGACGGTGTTCCCGACCGTGCCGACGCCGCCGAACGTGCCGCCCGCGGAGACGGATACAGTGCCGTTGATGGCGCCGGCGAGGAGAAGCGTGCCGCCGAGCACGTTCCAGTCCTGATTGCCCGTGCCGGTGACCGTCCAGGTCGAGCTGTCAACCTTGTTGAAGGTCGAGAAGCCGTCATACTGGAGACCGGTGCCGATCAGGTCGAGATTGAACGTATCCTTGCCGGTGCCACCGAGCTGGAAGGTGTCGGTACCGGCACCAAGCACGAAGCCGTTGATGACGCTGCCGGGCCCGAGCGTGAGCGTGTTCGGGCCGCAGCTGCAGAACTCGATCGCGGCGTTGCCGGTCGCGGCGTTGATGGTTCCCGAGTTGAAGACGTTGCCGCCGCCACTCACGCTGATGCCGATGCCGCCTGCGCCGACGGTGATGGAACCGGTATTGATGACCTGGTTCGTCGTGCTGAACGAGCTCACGTCGATGCCAATGCCAGCAGCGCCGAGGGTAATCGTCCCGTTGTTGGTGACGGTGTTGGAATCGCCGAACGCCAGGATGCCCTCGGCAAAATCGCCGCCCGTAATCCGCCCGCTGTTGGTGATCGTGGTCAACGAGCCGGTATAGGCGATACCTGCACCGCCCACGCCGACATTGATCGTGCCACTTTGGCTAATCGTGGCCCGGTCGCCCTGCAGCGAAATACCCGCCGTTCCACTATCGCCCGCCGTGATCGTGCCGGCATTGGTGATCTTGGCATCGTCACCGAGCACGGCGATGCCGACGCCGAAATCGCCCGCCGTGATTGCGCCAGAATTGCTGACGGTCTGAAAGTCGCCTTGAAGGAAGACGCCGGCGGCGTTCTGCCCGACGGTGATCGTGCCGGTGGCGGTGTTGGTGACCGTGTTGTTGTCACTGATCGCCATGATGCCGCCGGAGAAGCCAGCGGAATCGCCGACCGTGATCGCGCCTGCATTGGTGATGGTCGCGCTGCCGACCGCAAAAATGCCGCTTGCACCGTCACCGCCCGTAATCGTGCCTGTCGCGGCATTGGTGATCGTATTGTTCTGGCCGGCGAAGACACCGACACCCGACGCACCGACCGACAGAGCGCCGCTATTGGTGACGGTGTTGTTGTCGCCAACCGAGATCGCGGCGCCATTGTCGCCCGTCGTGATCGTTCCGGCATTGGTGATGACGTTGTGATCGATGGCCTGGATGCCGAGGCCGCTGTCGAGCACCGTGATGGTGCTGTTGTTGATCACGGTGTTGAAATTTCCAACGGCAATGCCGGTGAGGCCCGAGCCTGCCGACACCGTCCCGTTGTTGTTGACGGTGTTGGAATCGTTGACGCCGATCGAGAGCGCGCCGTTGTCGTTCACGATCGCGCCGGAGAGCACGTTGACATTGAGGCTGTCGACGCCGGCCCCGGCTTGAAAGCCGTCCGTGTCGGTGCCGCTACAGGTGACGGTTTGGCCGCTCGTGGCCGGATCAGGCGCGCAAGCCGCGTTGGCCGGCGTCGCGCCAAGGCCGAGGCCAACGAAGACCAGCGATGCGCCGGCGAGCGACGCAGCGCCGCATCGGCGCAGCCGACCCTGCCGCCTCCATAGCCCCTTGCCCCTCACGCCACGCCCCCATTCCCGGCAGTTCGGCAGGGAACTTAGGCCATGACGAGGCTCCTTAGAACCAAGGCACCGCCCGAATGCGTCCGTTTGACCCACAACCGAGGCAGAATCCCGCGGTCATGTTGCAACCGCGCCACGGTTTCCAGGTCCAAGTTCTCATTTTGCGCAGAAAGCGCGCCCCAACAGCTCAATAGTTGCTCGGGGCCGACCCATTCGGGATGCCGTCGATCGGACATTCCTCCGTCCCCGGCGTCGAACGGGTCATCGCCTCGACCATGTCCCGCGTCCCTTCCGGATCGGCGATCCAGTTCTTGTAGAAATCATAGGGGCAGGCCGCGACGCCGCGCGGGCTTTCGCCGGAATTGATCATGCCGGTGTAGCCGCGGTGGACCAGCTTGTAGAGATGGTTCTGCGACTGGCCGTTGCGGCGCGCATCGCGGATCAGATGCTTCGAGAGCTGGGCGTACTGGATCCCGTAGTCCTCCTCGCCGCACTCGCCGAGCGTCCGGCCGTCGAAGCCGATGATCGCGGAGTGACCGAAGTAGGAATAGACGCCGTCGAAGCCGGCGGCGTTGGCGACGGCAACATAGACGTTGTTGGCCCACGCCATCGCCTTGGAGATTATGACCTGCTGCTCCTTGGCCGGATACATGTAGCCCTGGCAGCGCACGATCAGCTCGGCGCCCTTCATGGCGCAGTCGCGCCAGATCTCCGGAAAGTTGCCGTCGTCGCAGATGATCAGGCTGACCTTCATCCCTTTCGGGCCGTCGGAGACGTAGGTGCAGTTGCCGGGATACCAGCCTTCGATCGGCACCCACGGCATGATCTTGCGATATTTCTGGACGATCTCGCCCTTGTCGTTCATCAGGATCAGGGTGTTGTAGGGCGCCTTGTGCGGATGCTCCTCGTGGCGTTCACCGGTCAGCGAGAACACGCCCCACACTTTCGCCTTGCGGCAGGCCTCCGCGAAGATCGCGGTCTCTTCACCGGGCACCGCCGAGGCCGTCTCGTACATCTCCTTGGAGTCGTACATGATGCCCTGGGTCGAGTATTCCGGGAAGATCACGAGATCCATGCCGGGTAGACCCGCCTTCATGCCCACCAGCATGTCGGCGATCTTGCGGGCGTTGTCGAGCACCTCGGCCTTGGTGTGCAGGCGGGGCATCTTGTAGTTCACCACTGCAACACCGACGGTGTCGTTGCTGCTGGAAATGTCACCGTGAAGCATGTTGAGCGCTCCTGTCTTTTATTTGTTTGAGGTTGCCGTCGATTGAGCGACCGAGTTAGTGGCGGATCATCCAGGGCCGCGCGGTCGGAAAGCCCTTGGCGCCGCTCTTGCTCTTGGTCATCAGCCGCGCTGGCTTCTTTCTGTCCGTCGAGCTCTTGTCCTTCACGGTCTTGCCCGACGAGCAGCAGCCACAGCCGGGACCGTGCGAGGCCTTGTATTGCGCGAGCGTCTGCGGCGCATGCGTGCTGCGCTCGTTGACGGCGTGCGCCTTGCGCTTCTCCGCCGGCATGCAGAAGAAATTCGGCGCGGTCAGGATCACCCGCGGCGCCATCGTCTCGCAGTGCGGACAGCTTTGCGGATCGTCGCATTCCGCCATCGGGCGCAGGTCCTTGAACGGCCCGCAATCGTCACAGAGATATTCATAGACCGGCATCGCATCATCCCTACGCTGTTGCCTGTGAGAGAATTCCCGCGGCGGATGCGGGGCGGCAAAGTCGCGCCATCCCGCATCCCGTCGCGCAGGGAGACTATTTGTCCGGCGAGATCGGCATCTGGATATCGCCGGTGATGTGCTTGATGGGTCCTGCCGCCGAGGGCATCACGTCGAAGTCGAAGATCTCGGTCGGCAGCCATAGCGTGGCGCAGGCATTGGGCACGTCGACCACGCCGGAGATGTGGCCCTGGCACGGCGCGGTGCCCAGGATCGAATAAGCCTGGGCGCCGGAGTAGCCGAACTTCTTCAGATACTCGATCGCATTCAAGCAGGCCTGGCGATAGGCAATGTGAACGTCGAGATAGTGCTGCTTGCCTTGCTCGTCGACCGAGATGCCCTCGAAGATCAGATAGTCCTTGTAGTTCGGCGTGATAGGCGACGGCTTGAAGATCGGATTTTTGATGCCGTACTTCGCCATGCCGTCCTTGATCACCTCGACCTTCAGATGCAGCCAGCCGGCCATCTCGATCGCGCCGCAGAAAGTGATCTCGCCGTCGCCCTGGCTGAAGTGCAGGTCGCCCATCGAGAGACCGGCGCCGGGCACGTAGACCGGGAAGTAGATCTTCGAGCCGCGGGAGAGATCCTTGATGTCGCAATTGCCGCCGTGCTCGCGCGGCGGCACGGTGCGCGCGCCTTCCGCGCCGATCTTGGCCTTGACGTCACCCTTGGCGCGGCCGCCATGGGCGGTCGCCGCAAACGGAGGATTGGCGAGGCCGGGCACGCGGGTCGGGTTGGTCGAGATCAGCTCGGCTTCGCGCTTGTTCCAGGTCTCCAGCATCTTCGGATCGGGCAGACAGCCGATCAGGCCGGGATGGATCAGGCCGGCGAAGTTGACGCCCGGCACGTGGCGCGACGAGGTGTAGAGACCCTTGATGTCCCAGATCGACTTCTGCGCCAGCGGGAAATGGTCGGTCAGGAAGCCGCCGCCGTTCTGCTTGGAGAAGAAGCCGTTGAAGCCCCACAGGCTCTCCTTCATCGGGCCGACGTCGAGCAGGTCGACGACGAGGAGATCGCCGGGCTCGGCGCCCTTGACGCCGATCGGGCCGGAGAGGAAATGCACGATCGACAGATCGATGTCGCGCACGTCGGCGGCGGAATCGTTGTTCTTGATGAAACCGCCGGTCCAGTCATAGGTCTCGATGATGAAGTCGTCGCCGGGATTGACCCAGGCCACGATCGGAATGTCCGGGTGCCAGCGGTTGTGCACCATGTCATTATCGTAAGCCGATTTGGTGAGATCGACCTTGATCAGTGTCTCTGGCATCGAGATGCTCCCCTTTTACTACGGTTGGTTAGACGGACAGATATTTCGAGACCTGCGCGGCATCGACGGCGTCACGCGGATCGTCGCGCACGATCTCGCCGTTCTCGATCACCAGCACGCGGTCGGCGATGTCGAGCGCGAAGCTCAGGACCTGCTCCGACACCACGATCGAGAGCCCCTTTTCGTCACGGATGCGCTTCAGCGTGCGCGCCATGTCCTTGATGATCGACGGCTGGATGCCCTCGGTCGGTTCGTCCAGCAGCAGCACCTTCGGCTTGGTCGCGAGCGCGCGCGCGATGGCGAGCTGTTGCTGCTGGCCGCCGGAGAGATTGCCGCCGCGACGGCCCTTCATTTCCAGCAGCACCGGAAACAATTCGTAGATGTCGGCCGGAACTTCCGACCCGCCGGAGACGACGAGGCCGGTCTCGATGTTCTCCTTCACCGTCATGGTCGAGAAGATCATGCGGCCCTGCGGCACATAAGCGAGGCCCTTGGCGACGCGCTCGTAGCTCGGCAGGCCGCCGAGCTCGGCACCGTCCATGGTCACCGAGCCGCTTTTGGCGGGCAGGATGCCCATCAGCGACTTCATCAGCGTGGTCTTGCCCATGCCGTTGCGGCCCATGATCGCAACGATCTCGTTGGGCGCGACCTTGACGTTGAGCCCGTGCAGCACCTCGCTCTGGCCGTAGGCGACGTGAAGATCGGAAATAGCCAGCATCGTCGCGTCTCCATACTTCCTGCGCATGATCTTGTCCGGAAACCGGACGCCACTTTCCGGGATCATGCGCTAATGGCCCAGATAGACTTCGACGACCTTGGGGTCGTTCTTCACCTTCTCCATGGTGCCCTCCGAGAGGATCTGGCCCTGGTGAAGCACGGTGACCTTGTGCGCGATGTCCTCGACGAACTTCATGTCGTGCTCGATCACCAGCACCGAGCGGTTCTTGATGATGCGGTTGAGCAGCTCGGCGGTCTTGGCGCGCTCGGACACGCTCATGCCGGCGACGGGCTCGTCGAGCATCAGCAAATCCGGATCCTGGATCAGCAACATGCCGATCTCGAGCCACTGCTTCTGGCCGTGGCTGAGCAGATCGGCGTTCACGTTGAGCCGATCCTTCAGAAAGATCATTTCGGCGACTTCGTGCACCCGGTCGCGCACGGCGGCGTCGCGGGTAAAGGTCAGCGCACCGAACACCGAGCGTCCGCGCGGATAGGAGATCTCCAGATTCTCGAACACCGTGAGATCGTCGTAGATCGAGGGGTTCTGGAATTTGCGGCCGACCCCCGTCTTGACGATCTCGTTTTCCTTCATCCGCGTCAGCTCCTTGCCACGGAACTGGATCGAACCCGACGTTGCTTTGGTCTTGCCGCAGATCAGGTCGAGCACGGTGGTCTTGCCGGCGCCGTTGGGACCGATGATGACGCGGATCTCGTTCTCGTCGACGTAGAACGAGAGATCGTTGACCGCCTTGAACCCGTCGAACGACACGGTCAGTGCCTCGACGGCGAGCAGGAATTCCTTGGGCTGATGACCGACGAGCATGATCTATCTCCTCACTGCCAGCGTGGCATCGGCATCGTGATGACCTACGAGCATGATGACCTCCTCACTCCGCAGGGGCGCCGTCGGCGACCGAGCTGTCGGTCCACCCTTCAGGTTTCGGTTTGCGCGACGAGATCAGGGGATCGATGCGCGGCTGGACGTAGTCGCCCCAGATCCCGGCGAGACCGTTCGGGAAGGCCAGCACCACGGCGATGAACAGACCGCCCAATCCGAACAGCCACAATTCGGGAAAGGTTTCCGACAGGCTGGTCTTGGCGAAGTTGACCAGCAGCGTACCGTAGACCGCGCCGAGGATCGAGAGCCGGCCGCCGACCGCCGTGTAGATCACCATTTCGATCGACGGCACGATGCCGACGAAGGACGGCGACATGAAGCCGACATTGAGCGCGAACATGGCGCCGCCGATCGCGGCGAACACGGCAGCGATGCAGAAGGCAAAGATCTTGAAGTTCGCGACGCTGTAGCCGGAGAAGCGGACCCGGTCCTCCTTCTCCCGCATCGCGACCAGGATTCGTCCGAGCTTGGAGTGCCGGACGAACTGCGCGATCATGATGCAGGCGAACAGCAGTCCAACTTCGAAGAAGTACAGCACGATCTTCGCGTGGTCGGGCCGAATGTCCCAACCCTTTAGCGTCCGCAAATCGGTCATGCCGTTGATGCCGCCGGTGTAACCCTGCTGTCCCACGATCAGGATGGTGAGGATGGCCGCGACCGCCTGGGTGATGATGGCGAAGTAGGTGCCGCCGACCCGGCGCTTGAACATCGCGGTTCCGATGATCAGAGCGAAGATGCCGGGCACGAGGATGATGGCGGCGATCGTGAAGGTGAGGCTGCTGAATGGCTTCCAGAACAGCGGCAGTGCGGTGATCTGATTCCAGTCCATGAAATCGGGAATGCCGGGGGTCGACTGGATCTTGGTGTTCTCCACGCTCGATGCCTCGAGCTTGAGGAACATCGCCATGCAGTAGCCGCCGAGCCCGAAGAACACGCCCTGACCGAGGCTGAGAATGCCGCCATAGCCCCAGCAGATCACCAGCCCCAGCGCGACGAAGGCATAGGTCAGGTACTTCGCGACCAGATTGAGCCTGAAGACGTCGAGCGTGAGCGGCAGGACCACCACCAGGAAGACCGCGAGCACCAGAATTCCGATGAACTCCGATCGATTGAAGAAGCGATTGTCGGTCATTGCATCAGCCCCAGTTTCTCACTTGCGGACCTTGAGGGCGAACAGCCCTTGCGGCCGCAGCATCAGGATTCCGACAACGGCGAGCAGCGTCAGCACTTTCGCCATCGAGCCCGACATGAAGAATTCGAGGGTGGATTGCGTCTGCGAGATCGAGAAGGCCGAGGCGATGGTGCCGATCAAACTGGCGGCGCCGCCGAACACGACCACCAGGAACGTATCGACGATGTAGAGCTGTCCGGAGGTTGGCCCGGTCGAGCCGATCATCGTAAAGGCGCTGCCGGCGACACCGGCGATGCCGCAACCGAGCCCGAAGGTGTAACGATCGACCTTTTCGGTATTGATGCCCACCGCGCCGGCCATGATGCGGTTCTGCACGACGGCGCGAACCTGGCGGCCCCAGCGCGACTTGTACATGACATAGGCGACGCCGATGGTGATCAGCACCGTAAGGCACATCACGAAGACGCCGTTGATCGGCACCTCGATGCTGTCGGTGACGTGCAGCGAGCCGAGCATCCATTGCGGCAGCTCGACGCCGACCTCGCGCGCGCCGAACACGGAGCGATAGGCCTGCTGCAGCATCAGGCTGAGGCCCCAGGTCGCCAACAGCGTGTCGAGCGGGCGCTTGTAGAGATGCCGTATCAGCACCCATTCCACCAGCATTCCCAGCGCGCCGGATGCGACGAAGGCCAGGATCATCGCCAGGAAGAAGTAGCCGCTGAACAGGCTCGGCAAATAGGCTTGGAAGAAATTCGACGTCATCCAGGTGACGTAGGCTCCGAGGATCATGAACTCGCCATGGGCCATGTTGATGACGCCCATCTGGCCGAAGATGATCGCAAGACCGAGCGCCATCAGGACGTAGACCGAGAACAGGATCAATCCCGCAAAACCCTGCATGACGAAGATGGAGCCAAGATCACCAAGCGAGTAGTCGCCGAACATCGATGTCCTCCGTCAGGGATAAGGTCCCGCGTCGCGAGCAGGTTCGCGACGCGGGGGTCTTGGGCGCGGATTTGCGGTCCACGCCAGGGAGAGGCTTGGGAGAAAGCGCGACAGATGCCGCGACTTACTGATAGCCCTTGGGGAACGGATCCGGCTCGACGAGATCGGCGGTCTCGTAGATCAGCTCGAACTGGCCATCGAGCTTGGCGCGTCCCACCCGGGTCTTCGACCAGAGGTGATGGTTTTCGTGGATGCGGACATAGCCTTCCGGCGCACCCTTGAACTCGACGCCCGGCGAGGCCGCCGCGATCTTGTCGACATCGAACGAGCCCGCCTTCTCCACCGTCAACTTCCACAGCCACGGGCCGAGATAGGCAGCCTGGGTGACGTCTCCGATCACGGTCTTCTCGCCCCACATTTTCTTGAATGCCGGCACGAAGGTCTTGTTGTTCGGATTGTCGAGCGACTGGAAGTACTTCATGCAGGCATAGGCGCCCGCGATGTTCTCGCCGCCGATGCCGTCGATCTCGTCTTCGGTCACCGAGATCGTCAGCAACGCCTGCTTGGAGAGATCGATGCCGGCAGCCTTGAGCTGCTTGTAGAACGCAACGTTCGAGCCGCCGACGACGTCGGTGAAGATCACGTCGGGCTTGGTCAGCTTGATCTTGTTGATGACCGAGTTGAACTGGGTGTTGCCGAGCGGATAATACTCCTCGCCGACGACCTTGCCTTTCAGCACGTTCTCGACGTGCTTGCGCGCGATCTTGTTCGAGGTGCGCGGCCAGATGTAGTCGGAGCCGATGAAGAAGAACGACTTGGCGCCCTTCTCCTTGGCGATCCAGTTCAGGCCGGCGAGAATCTGCTGGGTCGCCTCCTGGCCGGTGTAGATCACGTTCTTGGACTGCTCGAGGCCCTCATAGAAGGTCGGGTAATAGAGCATGCCGTTATACTGCTCCATGACCGGCAGCACCGCCTTGCGGGATGCCGAGGTCCAGCAGCCCATGATCGCCGCGACCTTGTCGTTGACGAGCAGCTTCTTGGCCTTCTCCGCAAAGGTCGGCCAATCGCTGGCACCGTCTTCCTGGATGAACTTGATCTTGCGCCCGAGCACGCCGCCCATGGCATTGATCTGCTCGATGGCGAGCTTTTCGGCCTCGATCGAGCCGGTCTCGGAGATGGCCATGGTGCCGGTCGCAGAGTGCAGGATGCCGACCGTCACCTCGGTGTCGGTGACCGCGAGGCCCGTGGTGTTGACCGCCGAGGTCGCCGGAGCCTGCGCGAAAGATGCCCTCGGCAGCATCGTGATGGCCGGCACGGCGGCCATTCCCATCAATAGTTTACGCCGGAGCGGCGATAACAGGCCCTTGTTTGCTTCGTCTGACATGAGCACCCCACTTTTGTTCGAGGACACGCGATTGGTGCCGTGAGGATGGCTCGAATTTGTGCAGCGCAAGCATACGCAAGATCGCGTATACTGCACCGCAAAATACCGACGTAGGCTTCTGGTACGGAAATTGCGAGAGCTCGGGGTCCGTATCGGGAGTGGGGTAACGAGTGGCAGGGCGGCAGCGAATAGACCGCGTCAGGCGCCAGTACAACCAGTGGGTCGCCAACCAGACGCTGGAAGACTACGCGCTGCGCTTCACCGCCAAGAGCGCGCGCCGCTGGTCTGCCGCCCGTGTCGCCAACACTGCACTCGGCGCCATCTCCTTCCTGGCGCTGGAAGCGATCGGCGGCACCATCACGCTGAACTACGGCGTCACCAACGCCAGCGCCGCGATCCTCGTCGTCTCCACCATCATCTTCTTCTGCGGCGTGCCGATTGCCTATTACGCAGCCAAATGCGGCATCGACATTGACCTGCTCACCCGCGGCGCCGGCTTCGGCTATATCGGCTCGACCGTCACCTCGCTGATCTACGCCTCCTTCACCTTCATCTTCTTCGCCATCGAGGCGGTGATCCTGGCAACGGCGCTGGAGATGTGCTTCGGCATTCCGCGCCCGATCGGCTACCTCATCAGCGCGGTGGCGATCATTCCGCTCGTGACCTACGGCATCACGCTGATCAGCCGCTTCCAGCTCTGGACGCAGCCGATCTGGATCATCCTGCACATCCTGCCCTTTGCCGCGATCGCCTGGGCCAACCCCTACTCGTTCACGGAGTGGCGCAAATTCGCCGGCGAGCACGGCGACCCGAGCGGACATTTCGATCTGCTGCTGTTCGGTGTCGCATCCTCCGTGGTGTTCTCGCTGGTGGCGCAGATCGGCGAGCAGGTCGACTTCCTACGGTTTCTGCCGCGCGACCGCCGCACGTCGCGAACGTCGTGGTGGATCGCGCTGCTGATCGCGGGGCCGGGCTGGATCATCTTCGGCGCACTGAAGTTGTTGCTGGGCTCCTTTCTCGCCTTCTTTGCGCTGAGCCACGGCCTCTCGGGCGAGCTGGCGGCCGAGCCCGCGCACATGTATCTCGAGGCGTTTCGCTACGTGCTGTCGCAGCCGGATCTGGCGCTGGCGCTCACCGGTACGTTCGTGATCCTGTCGCAGCTCAAGATCAACGTCACCAATGCCTATGCCGGCTCGATCGCCTGGTCGAACTTCTTCTCGCGTCTGACGCACAGCCATCCCGGCCGTGTGGTCTGGCTGGTGTTCAACGTGATGGTGGCGCTGCTGCTGATGGAGATCGGCGTCTACAAGGCGCTGGAGCAGACGCTGGCGCTCTATTCCAACGTCGCAATCGCCTGGGTCGGCGCGCTCGTCGCCGATCTCGTTGTCAACAAGCCGCTTGGCCTGCGCCCGCCGCAGATGGAGTTCAAGCGCGCCCATCTCTACGACATCAACCCGGTCGGCGTCGGCGCCATGACGATCGCGACCATCGTCTCGATCGCGGCGTTCTACGGCCTGTTCGGCCCGACCATGAAGGCGCTCGCCGCCTTCGTCGCGCTGACGGTCGCCTTCGTCACCGCGCCCGTCATCGCCTGGCTCACCGACGGAAAGTACTACATCGCGCGCAAGCCAAAGCGGAGCTGGGCCAATATCGAGTCGATCCAGTGCTGTATCTGCGAGCACAGTTTCGAGCCGGAGGACATGACGTCCTGCCCCGCTTACGCCGGCCCGATCTGCTCGCTGTGCTGCTCGCTCGATGCGCGCTGCCACGACCTCTGCAAGCCGCATGCGCGGGCGCAGGTGCAGTTCGCCGAAGCGCTCGGCAGGATTCTTCCCGAGCCGATCTACCGGCGGATCAACTCCCAGTTCGGCCACTATATCGGCGTGTTCGTGGTCTCCGCCGGCCTCGTCGCGCTGGTGCTGGGACTGATTTATCTTCAGACCTCGGCGAGCGTGCCCGGCGAAAATTTGCTCGTCTCGAACGTGCTCTGGAAGGTGTTCTTCTCGCTCAGCATCATCATCGGCGTGGTGGCCTGGCTGTTCGTGCTGGCGCAGCAGAGCCGCCGAGCCGCCGAGGCCGAGACACGGCGGCAGACGACGCTGCTGATCCAGGAGATCGACGCGCACAAGCGCACCGACGCCGAGCTCCAGCGCGCCAAGGAGGTCGCCGAATCCGCCAACCTCGCCAAGAGCCGCTACGTGGTGGGCCTGAGCCACGAGTTGCGCTCGCCGCTGAACGCGATCAGCGGCTATGCCCAGCTCCTGGAGCAGGACGCGACGCTCAACACCAAGCCGCGCGACCAGGTCCGCGTCGTTCGTCGCAGCGCCGATCACCTCTCCGGCCTGATCGACGGCATTCTGGATATTTCCAAGATCGAGGCGGGGCGGCTGTATCTGTCGCGCGACGAAGTGCGCCTGAGCGATTTCCTCGACCAGCTCGTCGGCATGTTCCGTCTTCAGGCGGCCGCCAAGGGCATCGACTTCGTGTTCAGGCGGCCCGCGCATTTGCCGGTCGTGGTCTACGCCGACGAGAAGCGGCTGCGCCAGGTGCTAATCAATCTGCTCTCCAACGCGATCAAGTTCACCCAGACCGGCAGCGTGCAGTTCGTCGTGCACTATCGCAGCCCCGTCGCCGAGTTCGAAGTGATCGACACCGGCCCCGGCATCCAGGGCGACGACCTCGAACGCATCTTTGCGCCCTTCGAGCGCGGCGCGCTCGGCGTCTCGCAGCCGCAGACCGGCACCGGGCTGGGCCTGACCATCAGCCGGCTGCTCGCCGGCGTCATGGGCGGCGACATCAAGGTCTTGAGCACGGTCGGCGCCGGGAGCACCTTCAAGGTCAAGATCCTGCTGTCGGAAGTCGCCAATCCGCTGCGCATCGCGCCGGTGGAGGCGCCGGTCTCCGGCTATCGGGGCGCGCGCAAGACCATCCTCATCACCGACGACGACCCCGTGCATCGCGACCTCCTGCGCGAGGTGCTGGCGCCGCTCGGCTTCATCCTGCTCAGCGCACCCGATGGACCAGGATGCCTCGCCCTGGCGCAACATTGCCGGCCCGACCTGTTCCTGCTCGACATCTCGATGCCCGCCATGGACGGCTGGGCCGTCGCAGAGGCCTTGCGCGCAAGTGGGCATCACCAGGCGCGCATCCTGATGGTGTCGGCGAGCGCGCTGGAGGCTCACGGCACGCCGCTGGCACAGCCCTTCCACGACGGCTATCTGATGAAGCCGATCGACATCCCGCGGCTGCTGGAGACGATCCGTCAGCTCCTGAAGATCGAATGGCAGTACGGCGCGGACCAGATCGCGGTGCCGTTCTGGCGGCCCGAGAGCGGATCAAGGCCACCGGTGCGGCACATCGAGGCGCTGATAGGGCTCGGCCAGATCGGCTACGTCAAGGGCATCCAGTTGAAGCTGGACGAGATCGGCAGCGAGCACCCCGAGCATGCCGACTTCGTCGCGGAAATGCGGTCGCTGGTCGATCGCTTCGATCTCGACCGGTACATGGCCACATTGAAGACGTTGCATGCGCATGAGCATTGAGTCGAGGAAGCGCGATGTCGCGCTCGTTGTCGATGACTCCCCGGAGACGCTGCGGCTCCTGACCGACGCGCTCGACGGCGCCGGGATGACGGTGATGGTGGCGCTCGACGGCGCGGCCGCGATGCGCATCGTCGACCAGATCACCCCCGACATCGTGCTGCTGGACGCCGTGATGCCGGGCATGGACGGATTCGAGACCTGCCGCCGCCTCAAGCGCGATGCGGGCGTTGCCAACGTGCCCGTGATCTTCATGACGGGCCTTGCCGAGACCGAGCACATCGTGCGTGGGCTGGAGGCCGGCGGCGTCGACTACGTGACAAAACCGATTGTGATCGAGGAGATGCTGGCGCGCATCCGCGTCCATCTCGGCAATGCCCGACTGACCCAGAGCGCGCGCGCCGCGCTCGACGTCTCCGGCCGCTTCCTGTTCGCGGTCAACCGCCAGGGTCATGTGCTCTGGGCCACCCCACAGGCGCAAAAACTGCTGGCCGATCATCATGGCGCGCAGACCGACGACTTCGTCCTGCCGCCATCACTCCTGCAATGGCTGGAGCAGGCGAAGGACAAGGGCAGCTCGAAGTCGCAGGCGGCTCCCCTGCCCGACAATCCGCAACTGCGGCTCTACTACATGGGCGAAACCGCACCGAACGAGTTCCTGCTGCGGCTGTCCAAGGAGTCCGGCACTGCGCTGCCGCCCGAATTCACCAGCGAGCTCGGCCTCACCACCCGCGAGGGCGAGGTGCTGGCCTGGCTCAGCAAGGGCAAGACCAACCGCGACATCGCGCAGATCCTGGGCTTGAGCCCGCGCACCGTCGACAAGCACCTGGAGCAGATCTACGCCAAGCTCGGCGTGGAGAACCGGACCGCGGCGGCGGCGATTGCAACGAATGCGACGAGGCGGAATTCGTAGCAGCAATGCAGATGAGTTGGTACGCCGTTCACCAACCAACAGTGTCGTCCCGGACAAGCGAAGCGCAGATCCGGGACCCATACCCACAGGGAGACGTTTGGCGAACTAGTTGTGGCGGGACTACCACCATCCGCAGTCGATAGATCACGCGGTATGGGTCCCCGCGTTCGCGGGGACGACAGCGGAGTGGGTCGTGATCGCTGCCGCCCCTTACATAAGCGAGACCCTCACCCGTAAATAAACGCCCCGTCGTCCAGATCCGTCTTCGGGATCTCGTCCTTCTCGGTCCAGTAATCCTGGCTGTGCTGCCATTCCGGCTTGTCACCACGCTTGGGCAGCAGGTTCATGTCGCGCATGATGTAGCCGGGATTGAAGTTTTCCGGGTCGATCCAAGGCAGGATCGGCATGTTGTGGTCCTCGGCACGGAGCTTGACCTCGACCTTCTTCGTGCCCTTGGCCTTCATATGGCCGAGCAGCCGGCAGACGAAATCGGCGACGAGGTCGACGCGCAGCGTCCAGCTCGCGCGGAAATAGCCGAACACCCAGACCATGTTCGGCACACCCGTGAACATCATGCCGCGATAGGTCACGGTGTCACCGAAGGCAAGCGGCTTGCCGTCGATCTCGAAGGCGATGTCACCGAGCGCCGCGAGATTGAAGCCGGTTGCGGTGACGACGATATCGGCCTCGAGCAGCTTGCCGGACTTGAGCTGGATGCCGTTCTCGACGAAACATTCGATCTCGTCGGTGACGACGGAGGCCTTGCCGCTGGCGATGCCCTTGAACAGGTCGGCATCGGGCACAAAGGCGATACGTTGCCGCCACGGCCGGTAGGCCGGCGTGAAGTGCGTCTCGACGTCGTAGTCTGGCCCGAGA
The DNA here is from genome assembly GCF_029953005.1 of Bradyrhizobium sp. Mp27. Taxonomy (NCBI): domain Bacteria; kingdom Pseudomonadati; phylum Pseudomonadota; class Alphaproteobacteria; order Hyphomicrobiales; family Nitrobacteraceae; genus Bradyrhizobium; species Bradyrhizobium sp. Mp27. The sequence goes on from NZ_JASAUS010000003.1 coordinate 215,223, forward strand.
ACCGCGCGGATCTGGTCGATCAGATCCTTCTTCACCTGCTCCGGCTTGGCAATGCAGAGCTTGGTGAAAGCATCCTGCTCGAACAAGATTTTGCGGCGGACGATCTCGTGGATCCATTCCTCGTCGACCTGGAGCCGGCGCAGCTCCTCGGCGATCTCGATGGCGTTGCGGCCGAGCCGGAAATAGGTCGGCGAGCGCTGCAGCATGGTGACATGCGCACAGGCGTCGGCGATGTTCGGCACCAGCGTCGCCGCGGTCGCGCCGGAGCCGATCACGACGACCTTCTTGTTCGCGAGGTCGATATCGTCGGGCCAGCTCTGCGGATGGACGATGCGGCCCTTGAAGCGATCCATGCCCTTCCATTCCGGCGTGTAGCCTTCGGAATGGCGATAATAGCCCTGGCACATCCAGAGGAAGTTGGCGGTCAACGTTTTCGCCTCGCCGGTGTCGGTCGTCGTCGCCTCGATGGTCCAGAGATTTTGCTCGCTCGACCAACTCGCGGAATTGATCTGGTGCTTGTAGCGGATGTGCGGGGCGATATCGTTGTCTTCGATCACCTCGTTCATGTAGGCGAGGATTTCCTCGGCGGTCGCGATCGGCGGTCCGACCCAGGGCTTGAAACTGTAGCCGAAGGTATGGAGATCGCTGTCCGAGCGAATACCGGGATAACGATGCGTGCTCCACGTGCCGCCGAACGTCGCCTGCGTTTCCAGGATGACGTAGCTCGTGCCGGGAAGCTGCTTTTCGATGTGATAGGCGCTGCCGATGCCGGAGATGCCGGCACCGACGATCAGCACGTCGAAATGTTCAGAGGCCTGCTTGGTTGTGGCGTGACTGCGGACAGCGACATTCATTGTTGCTTCTATGCCTTGCTTGTTTTGTGGCCGCCCTTGACCGGACGGCGCGTTTCCTCCGCGACGGGCATGGTCGCCCATCGCGCTTCCACTTCAAAATGACATAGATCAATTCGCGGTCAAACTATAACGCCGCACCCCAGCTCCGCGCGGTCTGCAAAATCCAGTCGCGATAGAGCGTGAGCGGCGTGACGCCGGTCAATCCGCCGCAGCCGGCGGCGCCGTTCGGCCCCGTGGACCAGCTGATGACGCCGACAAGCACCGGACCGTTCGGCTTGTCCTCGAACACCGGACCGCCGGAATCGCCGGTGCAGGCGCCAATTCCGTCGCGAACACCGTTGGTTACGGGATCGACCAGCCGGATCTGGAACGTGCCGGGCTGGCCTGTGGCCACGAGCCCGGCAACGCGCGTCGCGCCGCCGCTCTTGCCGTCGCCACGCACGGTGACGCCGATACCGGCGATGACGAAGCGGCTGCCAACCTGGATTGGAATGGTCGGCGCACCGACCGACACCGTCGATTTTCCCTTGAGTGGAATTTCCAGTTGCAACAATGCCACGTCCGCGGTGGCGCGATGCGCCTGCATTGCCTGCATGTTGAAGTTCGGATGGATCGCGACGGAGCGCACGTTCAGCAATTGCGGCGCACCGTCGGCGCCGCGATCGACGATCTTGTAGTCCGCGCCGGGCTGCACACAGTGGGCAACCGTCAGCACGATCTTCGGGGCGATCAGGCTGCCGGTGCAGAAATTCCCACGCGAGCCGACGATGGTGACGACCGCTCGCGCGACACCATCGGCCTGCGGCGTGCCGCCGCCGACGATGGCGTGTGCGGGCGTGGCGAGCAGCAGCGCGGCTGCGATGAGGGTTGCAAGCTTCTTCATGGGAACACGCCTTGGCGTCGGCATCAATGACGGCAGGATTGCTTCGGACTGGCCCTTGCCGATAGCGCATGCTAGCGCTCTTGGAAAGGAATTGACGAGGGCGGGATCTTGACGATCGAGGCCGTGATCTTTGATTTTGGCGGCGTGCTGACGAGCTCGCCGTTCGAGGCGTTCGCGCGGTACGAGACCGAGCGCGGCCTGCCCGTCGACATCATCCGGCGCACCAACGCCACCAATCATCTGGAAAACGCCTGGGCCAAGTTCGAGCGGGCCGAGGTCGATATCGACACCTTCGACAAGCTTTTCGCCGAGGAATCGCGCGCGCTCGGCGCGGAGGTGCGCGGCCGCGACGTGCTGCCGCTGCTTCAGGGCGATCTGCGTCCCGAGATGGTCGAGGTGCTGAAGCGCATCAAGGCGCAATTCAAGACCGGCTGCATCACCAACAATCTGCCCGCCAACGCGATCGGCAGCATGACCGGGCGCTCGCTCTACATCGCGGAGGTGATGGTTCTGTTCGACCACGTCATCGAATCCGCCAAGATCGGCCTGCGCAAGCCCGACCCGCGCATCTACGAGATGATGGTGGAGACGCTGAAGGTCGACCCGAAGAAGTGCGTTTATCTCGACGACCTCGGCGTCAATCTAAAACCGGCGCGCGAGATGGGCATGACCACGATCAAGGTGACGAGTGGGGCGCAGGCGATTGCGGAGCTTGAGACGGCGACGGGGTTGAAGTTGCGCTAGGCGCCTCATAGTTGCGAGGCGCGAAGCCGTAGGGTGGGCAAAGCGAAGCGTGCCCACCAAAGCTCGCGCGGCGCGGAATAAAGATGGTGGGCACGGCGCGATGCGCCTTTGCCCACCCTACGAGAGTAAACTACTCCGCCGCGGCGGCGATCCGTTCAGGAAAGGCGGCGGCGAGTGACGCGCGATCCGGCTTCAGCACGCCGCGCTCCGTGATAAGACCAGTGACCAGCCGCGCCGGCGTCACGTCGAACGCGTAATTCGCGACCGGCGAGCCCTCCGGCACGATGCGCACCGTCTCCAGCCGGCCATCCGCGGTGCGGCCGGTCATGTCGGTCACCTCCGTGCCGCTGCGCTGCTCGATCGGAATGTCGCGGATGCCGTCATCAACGGCGAAATCGATCGTCGGCGACGGCAGCGCGACATAGAACGGCACGCCGTTGTCGTGCGCGGCAAGCGCCTTCAGATAGGTGCCGATCTTGTTGCAGACATCTCCGTTCGCCGCGACGCGATCAGTGCCGACGATAGCGAGGTCGACCATGCCGTGCTGCATCAGGTGTCCGCCGGTGTTGTCGGGGATCACGGTGTGCGCCACGCCGTGATGGCCGAGCTCCCAGGCCGTGAGCGAGGCGCCCTGATTGCGCGGACGCGTCTCATCGACCCAGACATGGATCTTGATGCCACGCTCATGCGCCAGATAGATCGGCGCCGTTGCGGTGCCCCAGTCGACGGTGGCGAGCCAGCCCGCATTGCAATGGGTCAGCACGTTGACCGTCTCGCCCGGCTTCTTCTTTACGACGATCGCCTCGATCAGCTTCAGGCCGTTGCCGGCGATGCCGCGGTTGATCTCGACGTCCTGCTCGACGATCTCGTCGGCGCGCGCGTAGGCCGCCTCCGCGCGCTCGACCGGATCGACCGGCGCGAGCGCCGTGCGCATCTCGTCCAGCGCCCATTTCAGATTGATCGCGGTCGGCCGCGCCACGACCAGCGTGTCATAGGCGCGCTTCAGGCCGGCGTCGGATGAGTCCTCGCGCATGGCGAGCGCCATGCCGTAGGCCGCGGTTGCACCGATCAACGGTGCGCCGCGCACCAGCATGTCGCGAATGGCGACCGCAGCGTCTTCGCATGAAGTCAGCTTCGCAACGACGAACTCATGCGGCAGCCGGCGCTGGTCGATCGCACCGACCGACCAGCCATCACGCTCGCGCCAGATGCTGCGGAAATGCTTGCCGTCAACCTTCATGGCATTCTGCCTTTCGTATCACGCCCGCAGGATGCGCCCGGCCACCGCATCGAGCTTCTTCAAGAGCTCCGGATCGCGCGCCTCGGGCGCGGTGATCAGCGCGGTGTCGAGCGCGCGGTCCGAACCGATCGGGCACGGCTCGTGCTCGCGCGGAAAGTCCCTCGCGAGCCGCGCCACCAGCGCCTTCGCCTTGTCGGCGTTCGACGTCAGCACGCGGATGATGTCCTGGACCGTGACGGCGTCGTGATCGGGATGCCAGCAGTCGAAATCCGTCACCATCGCGACCGTGGCGTAGCAGATCTCGGCCTCACGCGCGAGCTTTGCCTCGGGCATGTTGGTCATGCCGATCACGGAATAGCCCGATGTCTTGTAGGTCATGCTTTCCGCATAGGTGGAGAATTGCGGTCCCTCCATGCAGACATAGGTGCCGCCGCGCGCAAACGCGATGCCCTCGGCTTCAGCTGCCGCCGCAAGATGGATGCGCAGGCGCGGCGAGACCGGATGCGCCATCGACACATGCGCGACGCATCCCCTGCCGAAGAACGAGCTCTCGCGCTTGTGGGTGCGATCGACGAACTGGTCGACGAGAACGAAGGTGCCGGGTGGCAGCTCCTCCCTGAACGAGCCGCAGGCCGACAGCGAGATCAGGTCGGTGACGCCGGCCCGCTTCAGAACATCGATGTTGGCGCGATAATTGATGTCGGAGGGCGACAGCCGGTGACCCTTGTCGTGCCGCGGCAGGAACACGATCGGCAGGCCGGCAATCGAGCCGCGCCGCAGAGGGGCCGACGGCTCGCCCCAGGGGCTCTTGATCACTTCTTCGCGCGCGCCCTCGAGACCCGGCAGATCGTAGATGCCGGAGCCGCCGATGATGCCCAATACCGCCTGCGTCATGCCTACTCCACCCTGTCAGCTATGTGCGACATGGTTAAGCTATGCCAGTTTTGCGGCGGTTTTGGAACGGGGGCGGTGGGGCGATGCCGGTACTGTGAGGCTTGCAGAGTGCTCGCCTCACTCTCAGAGTCGTCGCCGCGAAAGCGGGGACCCATAGCCACAGGGCGCAGTTTGGCGAAGATTCGTCGTTCTGTACTGCGGCCTTCAACGATCGATAGATTCCGCGGTATGGGTCCCTGCGTTCGCAGGGACGACCCGGGGAGAGATAGGTACGTCTAGTTAGGCCGCCGCCGCCAGCTGGAGCTGGGTCGCGACCATCCGCTCCAGCGTCTCGACCGACTGGAAATTCTCCGGCGTGATCTCGGACTGCGGGATGGTGAAGTCGAACTCGGCTTCGACGCCGAGCATCAGATTGACCATGTCCATCGAGGTCAGGCCCGCATCGACGAGCTTCGCCTGTGGCGCGATGTTCGCGGTGAGCGAGTTCTGCTCGAGGATGCCCTTCACCAGCTTGATGATGCGATCGCGCACGTCGGTATCGAAGGCCTGCATCGGTAAATTCCCATCTGTCTATTCAACGGTCGGACCGGTTGCCGGCTACGATGGGCGCGACGGGCCGATCCCACAATGGGCGCCACCATTACTTCGCCTTTCTTAGTAAACGATGACTCGGATTGTCTGGAATTCCGGGTTCTTCCAGATCCCTAACGCGATCGCGGAATTGTCGGCGATGCAAACAACCCGAACTTAACTGTTCGTTCGGAATTGCGGTTTGTTTACCCTCTATTTCATCGACGAATTTGAATTAAATCCGTAGCCTCATCTCACAACTAAAGATGGTCGGAGGATCGCTTCAGCGGCATCGCGAATGATGCCGGCGATCCTGAACGGCAAACCGGAGGCGGACGAGTATGAACGTGCGTGAAGCAGTCCTCACTGTCGACGAAACGCAAACGAGCTTTCTCGAACACGGCCCCTCCCTCATCGAACGCGCCACCGGCACAGCCGCTGCGGCGGCGGCCGACGCGGACGGGGTCGATCGCGACGCCCGCTTCCCCCACAAGGCTTTCGAGGTCGCGCGTGAGCAGAAACTGCTCGGCGTCATGATCCCGGTCGAGTTCGGCGGCTTCGGTGCCTCGATCTACGACGTCACCGATATCTGCTACACGCTCGGGCGCGCCTGCGCCTCGACCGCGATGATCTACGCGATGCACACGACCAAGGTCGCCTGTGTCATCAGGCACGGCCACGGCATCCCCTGGATGGAAACGATGATGCGCCGGGTCGCCCGCGACCAGTGGCTGCTCGCCTCCTCCACCACCGAAGGTCAGAACGGCGGCAACATTCGCGCCAGCGCCGCGGCAGTCGACCACGCCGGCGACACAGTCTCTCTGGTGCGCGACGCCACCGTGATCTCCTACGGTGCGGAGGCCGACGGCCTCGTCACCATCGCCCGCCGCGCCACCGAGGCCGCCGCCTCCGACCAGGTTCTGCTGGCGCTCGCCAAGGACGATTATTCGCTGAAGCAGACGCAGGGCTGGGAGACGCTCGGCATGCGCGGCACCTGCTCGACCGGTTTCGAGCTGAAGGTCGATTGCCCGGCCGACCGCATCTTCCCGGAATCCTATGACAAGATCCATGCCCAGACCATGACGCCGTTCGCGCATCTGTGCTGGTCCTCGGCCTGGGCCGGCATCGCCGCCGCGGCCGTGACCCGTGCGCAGGCTTTCGTTCGCAAGGCGGCCCGCACCTCGGGCGGTCAGATGCCGCCGGCCGCGGCGCATTTCACGGCCGCGAAGATGTCGCTGGCCAAGCTGCGCGCGCTGATCGCAGCCAATGTCGACACCTTTGCCTGCGCCGAGCATGACGAGCGCGCGCTGAGCTCGCTCGATTTCCAATCCTCGATCACGCTGTTGAAGGTGCAGGCCTCCGAGCTCGCGGTCGAGACCGTGATGCATGCGATGCGCACCGCGGGCCTTTCCGGCTACCGCAACGACGGCGAGTTCACCATGGGCCGCCACCTGCGCGACGTGCTGTCCTCGCCGATCATGATCAACAACGACCGCATTCTCGCCAACGCCGCCACGTCGACGCTGATGAGCGGCATTCCAGCAAGCCTTCGAGACTAGAAAGCCTTCGCGACTGACGTGCCTTTCGGCCAAAAAGAACAATTTCAGATAGCAGGAAGTCGAACATGAACATTGCTGTTCTCCCCAGCTCGCCCGAGACCGCGCCGCAAATCGCAGATCCGCTCGATCATCTCGCCGACAAGCTGTTCCACCCCATGGGCTCGGACGGCGTCTACGCCCGCACCGCGCTCTATGAGGGCGTCGTCGAGCGTCTCGCCGCGCTGATCACGAACCATCGCGAGGCCGGCACCGAGGTCATGCGCTTTCCGCCGGTGATGAGCCGGGCCCAGCTCGAGAAATCCGGCTATCTCAAGAGCTTTCCGAACCTGCTGGGCTGCGTTTGCGGCCTGCACGGCACCGAACGCGAGATCAACGCGGCGGTGAGCCGCTTCGACGCCGGCGGCGACTGGACTTCATCGCTCTCGCCGGCCGACCTCGTGCTGTCACCCGCCGCCTGCTACCCGGTCTATCCGATCGCGGCGAGCCGCGGACCTTTGCCGAAGGGCGGCCTGCGCTTCGACGTCGCCGCCGACTGCTTCCGCCGTGAGCCGTCGAAACATCTCGACCGGCTGCAATCGTTCCGGATGCGCGAATATGTCTGCATCGGCAGCCCCGACGACGTCGCCGATTTCCGCGAGCGCTGGATGGTGCGCGCGCAGGCGATTGCCCGCGACCTCGGCCTGACCTTCCGCGTCGACTATGCCAGCGACCCCTTCTTCGGTCGCGTCGGCCAGATCAAGGCGGTCAGCCAGAAGCAGCAGCAGCTCAAGTTCGAGCTCCTGATCCCGCTCCGCTCGGAGGATCAGCCGACCGCCTGCATGAGCTTCAACTATCACCGCGAGCATTTCGGCACGACCTGGGGCATCCAGGACGCCAATGGCGAACCGGCCCACACCGGCTGCGTCGCCTTCGGCATGGACCGCCTGGCCGTCGCCATGTTCCACACCCACGGCACCGATCTCGCCGCCTGGCCCGCCAACGTGCGGGAGATCATGGGCATGCAGCCGTTAGCCACGGCCGATGCCCATGGTGAAGGCTGGCGCTAGAGCGTGATCCGGAAAACTGCGGGGCGGTTTTCCGAAAAGATCGTGCTGAAACGATAGAGCGAACGAGGCCTCCCATTTCCACGGGTAAAACGAGCGTGATCCACACCAAGGTCCGATGCCGCGAGATCACCGAGGCCGACGTCGAAGCGGTCGCGGACCTGCTGACGCGCGGCTTCGTCGGCCGCTCGCGCAATTACTGGATTCAGGGTCTGCGCCGGCAGGCCTTCCGGCCCGTGCCGGAGGGCTACCCGCGCTTCGGCTACATGCTCGACAATGACGGCGCGCCCGTCGGCGTGTTGCTGCTGATCTACACGGCGCGAAAGCACGGCGAAGAGACCGGCATCCAGTGCAATTTGTCGAGCTGGTATGTCGATCCGGCCTACCGCAACTACGCCCCGCTGCTGACCAAGATCGCGCAGCGGCACAAGGATGTCACCTATCTCAACATCAGCCCGGCGCCGTGGACCTGGCCGATCATCGAGACGCAGGGCTTTCGTGCCTATTGCCACGGCATCTTCTTCTCCGTGCCCGCACTCGCGCGCCCTCCGCGCTGGAGCAAGATCGAGGTCATCTCGCAGCACGCCAAGGCGATCGAGGGGCTGACCAACGACGAGACGCAGCTCCTCACGCGGCATGCCCGCTACAATTGCCTCAGCCTGGTCTGCCGCACGCCGAAGGGGACGTTCCCCTTCATCCTGCAGCCGGTGCGCATCCGCCGCGGCTTCATCGCGCCGCCCGCGATGAAGCTGATCTATTGCCGCAGCGCCGCCGAATACGCCGCCTGCGCAGGCCGCATCGGCCGGCTGCTGCTGCGACTCGGCAAGATCTCGGTGGCGATCGATTCCAATGGCCCGATTCCCGGCCTCGCCGGCATCTACACCGAGCGGCGCGGCCGTAAATATTTCAAGGGTCCGCACCGGCCGCAGCTCGGCGACCTCACGGACACCGAACTCGTGCTGTACGGGCCGTAGGGGACGCTCGGGCCCAACATCCGCTGTCGTCCCTGCCTAGTGCGCAATTGCGCACGGGCGCAGGGACGACAGCGGAGTTTGTCGTGCGCTTACGGCCAACTCTGGCTTGCAGATATCTCGGCATTCGCGCGCTTGGCGCACGCCGCTCCGCATCCCCGGTCACCCTCCGTAAACTACGGCGCTTAAGGGAATTTTCCCGCCTCTTCGTTACCCTCCGCGGTTGAATTACATTGCGTTAGGTCTATTGCCCGCCGAGACCCTGTCGATCCCATGACGTCGCCCCGCGACAACGAACTTGGTGCACGCCGCGAACAGGGCCCGCAGGCCCTGGTCTCGCTGAGCCAGCTCGCGCTCGATCACATGGAGCAGGGTGTCTGCGTCTACGATGCCGACAACCGGATCGTGCTGATCAACCAGAGCTATCTGTCGCTGTTCGACATGTCGGCCGACATCGTGCATGTCGGCACGAGCTACCGCGAAGTGCTCGCGCACAGCGCGGCGCGCGGCAACTTTCCGCAACACGAGATCGACGCGCTGTATACGAAGCGGATCGCGCAGATCGCAGGCGGGAAGCCGTTCCGCACGGAGCAGCAACTGGCGAGCGGACTCGTCATGGCGCTCGAGCTGAAGCCGCTTCCCGGCGGCGGCTGGATGACGATCTGCGATGACGTCAGCCGCCTCGCCCGGCTCGAGGCAGAATTGCGCGTGCAGACGGAGCGCAGCCAGCATGCGCTCGCGAACATGTCGCACGGCCTCATCATGTACGATGCCGACAGCCGTGTCGTCGTCTGCAACGAGCGGTTCCTGAACCTCTACAATCTCGACCCCCAAATCGTGAAACCGGGCGTCACGCACAACACGGTCATCGAACACTGGCTGTCGCGCGGCAACCTGCCGGGCATGCCGATTGACGAATTCCGCCACACGCGCCTGGGGGACGTGCGCGCCAGGAAAGCGAAGACCCTGCTGGTGATGCGCTATGACGGCCGGATGGTGCAGGCGGTCTCCCGCTTCCTGCCCGACGGCGGCTGGGTGACGGTGCATGAGGACGTCACCGAGCGGCTGCAGTACGAAGAAGCGCTGCGCCAGCAGAACTTCATCCTCGATGCGGCGCTGGAGAACATGGCGCACGGGCTCGCCTTCTACGACAGCGACATGCGCCTGCGCGTCTGCAACACCACCTACCGCAAGATCTACCGGCTGTCGCCGGAGGAAACCAGGCCTGGCACGCATCTCGGCGAGCTGATCGAGCGGTCGATGGTGAACGGGGCGTTCGCGTCCGAATACAGTCCGCAACAGCTGCTGGAAGCCGCCAGCGCGAGGATCGCGAACCACGATTCCTCGCCGATGCGCCGGCGCATGTCGAACGACACCGTGGTCTCGGTCCGCTACTGCGCGCTGCCCGAGGGCGGCTTCGTCGCCACCTACGAGGACATCACCGACCGCGAACGCGCGATCGAAGAGCTGAGCGAGCAGTATCGCCGCTTCGACGCCGCGCTGAACAACATGAGCCAGGGCCTGTGCATGCTCGATTCGAGCCTGCGCGTGATCGTCTGCAATCGGCGCTACATCGAGATGTATGGGCTGTCGCCCGACATCGTGAAGCCCGGCGTCTCGATGCGCGAGATCATGCAGCATAGCTGCGATCTCGGCATCCATCCGAACACGACCGCCGCGAAGATCTATGCCGACTATGTCGAGAGGCTGCGCGAGGGCGAACACACGCTGCACCGCCATCTGAATGACGGCCGCATCATCAAGCTCAATCACAAGCGAATGGAGCATGGCGGCTGGGTCGTCACCTATGAGGACGTCACCGAGCGTCACAAGGCCCAGGCCCGCGTGGCGCACATGGCGCAGCACGATTCACTGACCGACCTGCCCAACCGCACGCTGTTTCGCGATAAGATGGGCGAGGGACTGAACCAGGTCGCGATCGCCGGCGGTGCGATGGCCGTGCTGTGCTTCGACCTCGATAATTTCAAGACCGTCAACGACCGCCTCGGCCACGCCGCCGGCGATCGGCTCCTGCGCTGGGTCGCGGCGCGGCTGAAGGAGAATGTCGGCGAGCATGACACCGTCGCCCGCCTCGGCGGCGACGAGTTCGCCGTTCTCCAGCGCGGACCGCAGCCGCAATCGGCGGAACGGCTCGCCCGTCGCCTGGTCGAGATCATCGGCCACCCGCCGCCGCTGGAAAGCCAGTCGATCCATGTCGGCGTTTCCGTCGGCATCGCGATCGCGCCCGATCACGGGCTCGATGCCGACGAGCTGATGAAATGCGCCGACCTCGCTCTGTACCAGGCCAAGGCCAAGGGACGCGGCGCCTACCAGCTGTTCGAGCCCGAGATGGAGGAAGAGGCGCGCAGCCGGCACGTGCTGGAGCACGATCTGCGCAGCGCGCTGGAAGCCGGCGAATTCCACCTGGTGTTCCAGCCGCAGGTGCGGCTCGACACGTCTGAGCTCACCGGCTTCGAGGCGCTGCTGCGCTGGAAGCATCCGTCACGCGGCATGGTCTCGCCGGCCGAGTTCATTCCGATCGCCGAGGAAACCGGCCTGATCGTGCCGATCGGCGAATGGGTGCTGCGCACGGCCTGCGCGACCGCGGCATCCTGGCCCGATGTCACTGTCGCGGTCAATTTATCGCCGGTGCAGTTCCGCTCGCGCGGACTGGTAGCGATGGTCACGAGCGCGCTCGCGGAAGCCGGCCTGCCGCCGCAGCGGCTCGAGCTCGAGGTCACCGAGACGGCGCTGCTCGACGACAGCGAGGCGACGATCGAGATCCTGCACCAGCTCCGCGCGCTTGGCGTGCGCGTCAGCCTCGACGATTTCGGCGTCGGCTATTCCTCGCTGAGCTATTTGCGCAAGTTTCCGTTCGACCGCATCAAGATCGACCGTTCCTTCGTCGGCACGCTCGGCGAAAGCCCGGAGAGCGTCGCCATCGTCCGCACCATCGCCAGCCTCGGCTCCGTGCTCGGCGTCGAGACCACGGCGGAAGGTGTGGAGACGATCGAGCAGCTCGACTTCGTCCGCGAATGCGGCTGCACCGCAGTCCAGGGCTATTATTTCGGCAGGCCGTGCCCGGCGGCCGAGGTCGGACGCACCATCGAGACGCTGAACGCGGTTCGGCGCGTAGCGTAAGGGCTTCGGTCCGCCCCAAATTCCGCCACTCGGCACACGTCCAAACGACCAATTGTCGCACGTGCTTTTTCCGGCGGGATCGCCGTCCCGTCCCCCGCGGGCAGTCCGCGCAATACGCTTTTCTTCTCCCATGATTTCAGGGACAATCCTGTCACAACAACGAGAAACGGCGGTCCAACGAGGCCGCCGCGAGGGAGGAGTTTGGATGTCGCGATACGGGCTGAAGACGATTGCCTTTGCCGCCATGCATGTCGTGGGCGCGCTGCTCGCGACCGCCGCCGGTGCACAGGACTATCCCGTCAAACCCATCACGCTGATCGTGCCCTGGCCGGCCGGCGGATCAACCGACATCTCCATGCGCGCGATCGCCGACAGCGCCTCGAAAGTGCTGGGGCAGCCGATCGTGATCGACAACAAGGCCGGCGGCGGCGGCACGGTGGGACCCGCGACCATGGCGGCGGCCGCGAAGCCGGACGGCTATACCATCTCACAGCTCCCCATTACCGTTTTCCGTCTGCCCCTGATGCAGGAAGTGTCCTGGGATCCGTCAAAGGACTTTTCCTACATCATTCACCTCACCGGCTATACGTTCGGCGTGACCACCAGCGCGGAGTCGCAGTTCAAGTCCTGGAAGGACGTCGTCGAGTTCGCGAAGGCAAATCCTGGCAAGGTGACCTACGCGACGCCTGGCACCGGCACATCACTGCACATCGGCATGGAGCAGATCGCGGCGATGTCCGGCATCAAGCTGACGCAGGTGCCGTTCAAGGGCGGCGCCGAGACCAACGCCGCCGTGCTCGGCCAGCACACCATGCTGCAGGCCGACTCCACCGGCTGGCGGCCGCTGGTCGACGCCGGCAAGTTGCGATTGCTGATGGTGTGGACCGGCGCACGGTCGCCCAACTATCCTGACGTGCCGACGCTGAAGGAGCTCGGCTATCCCATGGTCTACGATTCTCCGTTCGGCATCGCCGGCCCGAAGGGCATGGATCCAAAAATCGTCGCCAAGCTGCACGATGCCTTCAAGAAGGCGGTCGAGGACCCCGCGGTAATCGCGACGCTGGCCAAATACGACATGGTGCCGAATTACAAGAACACCGAGGACTACAAGAAATTCGTCATCGAGGTCACGGATTCCGAGCGCAAGGTGATCGACACGCTCGGGCTTGCGAAGAAGTAGAGTTCTGCTGCCACACATGCTGGCGTCATCCTGAGGCGCGAGCCGCGTTTGCGGCTCGCCTCGAAGGATGGATCGGGGCACCGCCGCCCTTCGAGGGCCGCTGAAGAAGCGGCCACCTCAGGGTGACGGTGATCTAAAGGGCGCTTCACATGAACAACGACACCAACGTCAAACTCCGCCTCGACAACTCCGAACTGTGGGGCGGGTTGATCGGGCTCGCGCTCGGCGGCTTCGTGATCTGGTCGGGGCTGAAGCTGAAGCTCGGCACCATCAACGATCCCGGCTCTGGCTACGTGCTGTTCTACACGGGCATCCTGATGTGCGTGTTCGCCGGCTCCATCATCATCTCTGCGATCACCGAGGGCGGGCCGACGCTGGCCTCGCGCTGGGAGAATGTGCGCTGGAGCAAGCCGCTGCTCGTCATCGCCTGCCTCACCGCGTTCTCGTTCGCACTGGAGCCGCTAGGATTTTTGCTCTCGTCAATCCCGTTGATGCTGCTGCTGTTGCGCCTGATCGATCCCGTGCGCTGGACGCTTGCGATCCCGGTCGCCCTGCTAGTGCCATCAGGCATGTGGTGGGTGCTGAAGCGCTTGCTGCTGATCCAACTGCCTTCTGGCCTATTCGGGATCGGCTGACCGCATGGATACGCTTCTCAACGTCGCGCATGGGTTTGGCGTCGCGCTGCTGCCGATCAATCTGCTCTATTGCTTCATCGGCGTCTTCATCGGCACGCTGGTCGGGGTGCTGCCCGGCATCGGGCCGATCTCGGCGATGTCGCTGCTGCTGCCCGTGACGCTGTCGGGCACGCCGGAATCCGGCATCATCATGATGGCCGGCATCTATTACGGCTCGATGTATGGCGGCTCGACCACCTCGATCCTGGTCAATATCCCCGGCGAAGCCGCCTCCGTCGTCACCTGCATCGACGGCCACCAGATGGCGAAGCAGGGTCGCGCGGGCCCGGCGCTCGGCATCTCCGCGTTCGGCTCCTTCATCGCCGGCACGTTTGCGCTGGTCGCACTGATGCTGGTGGCGCCACGACTTGCCGGCATCGCGATCGCGTTCGGCCCGGCCGAGTATTTCAGTCTGATGGTGCTCGGCCTCGTGGTGCTCACCTTCCTGACCCAGGGCTCGATGCCGAAGGCGCTTTTGATGGCGTGCATTGGCGTCGTGCTCGGACTGATCGGGCTCGACAGCATCACGGCGCAGCCGCGGCTGACATTCGGCCGCATGGAGCTGATCGACGGTATCGGTCTCGTGCCCGTCGTGATGGGCCTGTTCGGCGTCGCCGAGGTACTGCTCAACACCGAGCAGGCGATCAAGCGCGACATCATCAACGCCAAGATTACGCAGCTGTTGCCCAACAAGGCCGATTGGCAGGCGAGCGCCGGCCCGGTGGCGCGCGGCACGCTGCTCGGCTTTTTACTCGGCATCCTGCCGGGCGGCGGCGCGGTGGTGGCCTCGTTCGCCTCCTACGCGCTGGAGAAGCGGCTATCGAAATCACCAGAGCGTTTTGGCCATGGCGCGATCGAGGGTGTCGCAGGCCCCGAGTCCGCCAACAACGCGGCGGCCGGCGGCGCCTTCATTCCGCTGATGACCTTGGGCATCCCGCCGAACGTGGTGATGGCGCTGCTGTTAGGAGCCTTCGTGATCCACGGCCTCCAGCCGGGGCCGCTGCTGATCACGCAAAACCCCGGCCTGTTCTGGGGCATCGTCGCCAGCATGTATATCGGCAACGTCATGCTGCTGATCCTCAATCTGCCGATGATCGGCATGTGGGTGCAGCTCTTGAAGCTGCCCTACAACATCCTGTTCCCCCTGATCATCCTGTTCACGATTCTCGGCGTGTACTGTTCGAGCAACAACGTGTTCGACGTCTATGTGATGATCGCGTTCGGCATCATCGGCTATTTCATGCGCAAGCTCGGCTACGAACCGGCGCCGCTGGTGCTGGCGTTCGTGCTCGGGCCGATGCTGGAAAACAATCTGCGAAAATCGCTGATCCTGTCGCAGGGCGATCTCTGGACCTTCGTGCAGCGGCCGATCTCGGCGACGTGCCTTGCGCTGGCGATGGTGCTGCTGATCGCGCCCCTGTTGCCCGCACTGCGCAAAAAGCGCGAGCTGGTAGCGCTGGACGAGGGGGCGTGAGGAAATCTGCAGTCTCGTAGGGTGGGCAAAGGCGCGCTTGCGCCGTGCCCACCAACCGCGTGACGCGAACGGCGGGCACGCTTCGCCGCCCCTACGACTCGGCGTCGAGACCACCGATCGAACAGCTCAACTTCGTGCGCGAATGCGGCTGCACCGCGGTGCAGCTATTATTTCGGCAGGCCGTGCCCGGCGGCAGAGGTCGGCCACACGATCGAGCGACTGAACGCGGTCAGGCGCGTGGCGTGACGCTCCGCTTCACCCCGCCGCTCTCTCTATCGTTACGCCCGACACGACCTCAGGCGATTGAGCGTGGCACGATCGGCCGATGCGAGCGCATTGCTCCACTCCCGTTCGGAGAGGTCTCCGACCAGGCTGGAAAGGCTGATGGCAAGCGCACGAAGCCGCGCATTCTCCTCAAGAAGCAAAAAAACGTCGTTCGACGGGGATTCATCGTCCGAAAAGCTAGCGCCTTCGCAGAGCTGCTGCGACAAGAGTTCGAAAGACTCGTCACGCACGATATCTTCGGCAGTGGAAATCAGCTTCTGTCTCTTATGACGCATTAAATCTTCATCACTCATGGCAAATTCCCCAACTCAGGACATGCCTCCAACCGCATTTGGATACATCGATTGAGTCGGCGGCGGATTTGAGTCCGAAATGGGCTCACACGATGTACGCCTCGTGTCCCCCGGCGCCTCGCTTGCTTATTCGTTCGCTTCACCGGCGTCTTTCAGACCGGCTCGCAGTGCGGTCACGACGCGATGGGCCACGTCGATATCCCTGACCGACAATCCATCCGCAAGGCCGTTGACCCAGGGGACCTGCAACCGGCCGGCGGCGTCGTAGACCTGCCTGCCCTTGTCGGTGAGGACCACGAGCTGGGCACGGCGGTGATGCGGGTTGGTCTCGAACACGACGAGACCATCCCGCTCGAGGTCGTTGACGATGCGCTGCACGTTCTGGCGATTGGCGCCGAGATTGCGGGCGAGCCAGGCGACCGGCTCCGGGCGCTCGGCGTCGGCGATCGCCCCCAGGATCTGCCAGCGCGCACTGGTGAGGCCGAGCGACGTCACCAGCCGGTCGCCGGCGGTCAGAAGCAGGCTGTTGGCGCGGAACAGGTCGAGGATAAGGCCGGTCAGGGCTTCGCCCGCCGGGGTCCGTTTGGTCTTGTTCATTTGGCACTACTGCTCCGCATTGACATCATGATGTCAATTAGCTATATCCGGGACTGTCGAATTGACATTATGACACCAAATTGACCGGAGCAATGTCATGCCCCTCATGCGCCCCCTCGACCCTACCTTCCCGATCGACCGTCAGATCGCGCTCGAAACCGGCCCCGTGGTGCTCGTCAACGTGTTCACGCTCGACGCCGAGGATGAGCAGAGCTTCCTCAAGACGTGGCAGGACGACGCCGCCTTCATGAAGCGCCAGCCCGGTTTCATCTCCACCCAGCTTCACCGCGCCGTCGGCGACAGCCCGACCTATCTGAATTACGCGGTGTGGGAATCCAACGCGCATTTCCGCGCCGCTTTCACCCACCCGGAATTCCGCGCAAAGATCGCCGCCTACCCCTCATCCGCAGTGGCGAGCCCGCATCTGTTCCAGAAGGTTGCGGTGCCCGGTATTTGCGTGGGGTAGCAGCCTCATCGTCATTGCGAGCGCAGCGAAGCAATCCAGACTGCCGCCGCGGAAAGATTCTGGATTGCTTCGCTGCGCTCGCAATGACGGAGGAATGTGGCGCGAGGGGTGGGCGCGCTTCGCGCCTTCGCACTTCGAGCTACGGCGGACAAGCCGCTTCGCCTACCCTACGATATCTACGGTGTCTCAGCCTGCCGCAGGCAGCGCGCTGTCCGGCGGCGTGCCCCATGGGCGGTCGGCTGAGGCGAGGCCGATCAGGCGGCCCTGGATGTAGTCGCAGCCCCAGTCACGCAGCATGGCGGCGGCCTCTTCGTCCTGCACCCACTCGGCGACCGTCTTGATGTCGAGGCGGCGGGCGAGGTCGATCAGGGTCTGCACGAAGGCGCGGTCGTCGGCGGAACGGGTGATATTCTGCACGAAGGCACCGTCGATCTTGACGATGTCGACGCCGAGCTTGCGCAGGTTTCGGAATGAAGTGTAGCCGGCGCCGAAATCGTCGATGGCGATGCGGCTGCCGAAATTCTTCAGCCGCGTGACGAAGCCGCGCACGTCATCGATGTCCTGGATCGCGACCGTCTCGGTGATCTCGACGATCAACCGCTCGGCGACGCCCGGGTGAGCCAGCATCAGCGACTCAATTCCCGCCCACCAGTCCGGATCCATCGTCGTATCGGGCGAGATGTTGAGGCTGAGGCAGATGTCGGGCGCGGCCGCGAGCTCGGCGACCACGAGCTCGAGCACGCGGTGATCGACCAGGCGGATCAGGCCGAGCCGTTCGGCGACCGGCACGATGTCGGGCGCGAGCAGCACCTGGCCGTCGCCCTGGTCCATCCGCACCAGGCATTCGTGGAACGCGCAGTCGCGCGAGGCGGCCGCGACCACCGGCTCATAGGCGAGCTTGATGCGGCGCTCGTTCAGCGCGGTGACGATCTCGTCGGTGACGCGGATGTTGACGCGGCGCTGTGCGTCCCGCGCGGCATCCGGACGCCACGCCGCGAACGAGCCGACGCGGCGTTGTTTTGCCGCGTCCAGCGTCTCATGGGCGCGATTGACGGCCTCGTCGGTGTTGCGGGCATAGCGCGGCACGCTGACCGCGCCGATCGACGCCGTGACCGAGACCGGCCCGGATTTGGTCGGCACCACCTCGTCGCGGATACCGGCAAGGAAGCGCTCGGCGGCGACGTTCATGTCATCGACGGTGCAGTTCTTCAGGATCAGGCCGAACTTGTTGCCGGAGAAACGGCCGAGCACGTCGCCGCCGCGCAAGCGGGCGCGGATGCGCTTGGCCACGTCGAGGATCACGGCGTCCGCGACATCGAAGCCGAAGGCGTCGTTGACGCGGGCGAGATGATCGATGCCGACCAGCATGAAGGCCGCGGTCGAGCGGAAGCGGGTCGTCTCCTCGATCGCCTCGGCCAGCGCCGCGATCAGGTGGGAACGATTGAGCTCGCCGGTCAGGGGATCGAGCCGAGCCAGCTTGGTCAATTCCTCGTCGCGGGCGTGGCGCTCATTGTTGATGCGGACGGAGCCGATCGCGCGCACCGGGCGGCCATCGGGGCCGGCGAACCAGCGGCCGGTCTCCTCGATCCAGACCACGGGATCGGCGGCGCTCATGCGCACGCCGTATTCGACCCGGTAGGGCGTGCCGTCGGCGCCGTGCACCGGCGAGGTCTGCGCCAGCGCGGCGGTCCGCAGCGTCTGCGCGGGCTCGATCAGCTTGGCGAATTCGGCGCCGGTCGCGAGCCGCTCGGGCGGGATGCCGGGAAAGACGCTGGCAACCTGCTCACCCCACACGATGGAATCGCTGGCGATGTCCCAGGCGAAAACGGCCTGACCAAGAGCGGCCAGGATGTCGGAGGCTTGCGGCAATGCAGGGGTCAAAATCGCCTCGTTTCGGGACAGCAGGGAGTCCTGAGTCGGCACAGAATACGGCCAGATTCGACTCCGACTCTAGGCAAAGTTCATAAACAATTTGGAAACCATGTTTCGCAGGCCCGCGGAACCAAACCGGCCCGGCCGGCATAGGCCTTGCGAGTACATGACACGCACCGGCGCCAGCGTCTCGAAACGCGACAGGCCTCGCCGGATCAACGGTGATTGCGATGTTAAGTACTGATCGATCGGACTGCGCGGACAACGGCACGGGCACGGCCCTGGTGCCGCTGCTGCCGACGTTGCAGTGGGTCCACAAGGCGCCGCTGCCCCGTCCCGATCCGAGCTTCGTCACCCAACTCATCGCCAACGCCGAGCACCTGCCCCAGTCCAGCCGGCTCCGCCGCGCCTCGTCCGAGGATGCGCAGATGGCCTATGGCGACAAGCACCCGCTCGGAACCGTCACCGCGCGCACGCGACAGGTGGCTTAAGCACGACGAATTTGCTGAGAGAGGTGGAGCCCTTCACCTCTCCGCGCAAGCGGGGCGAGGGAGCGCACCGCCATTGCGGCAGCGGCTCACGATCAGCGCGGCGCGTCGGGAGACGGCGGCGTGCCGTTGCCCGGTTGCAAATCCGGCGAGGGAATTTCCGGCGAGGACGGGTTCACCGGCTTCGGCGCGGGATGATCCTTCAGCACGGATTCGGCGACCGACTGCGCTGACGGCGCGGGTGGCACCGCCGGCGCAGACACCGGCTCGAACTTGGGTTCGGGCGCCGCGTCGTCCGCTGCCGCTTCGGCCTGGCGCTTGGCCTTGCGCGGCGCCGGCACTGTCGTCTCCGCGACATAGGTGACGCGGCGGCGCGTGCGCTGGGCAATACCGCCGAGGAAATCGGCCATCGCGAGCAGTACCAGCAGGAAATAGGTCGAGTTGCCGAACTTGGGCCACATCACGAATTCGGCCGCGGCAGCACCGAACACGATCAGCGACAGCAGATGATCCATCAGGAATTTCGAGCCGGGCCGCGCGCCTTTGACCACCTCTAGCAGCAGCAACACGATACCGAGCGCGAGCATCACGTCGGCAAGCGTGACCGGCCAGGTCTCGCCCGTGATCATCGGCACCTTGAACAGCACGTCCGTAAAGGACACGGTCGGCATCAGGAAGGCGATGATGTTGTAGACCGCGAGCGGGATCAGGAGCAGCGGGAAACCGACCATCGGCGAAATGCCTTCTCGATCAAGATATCCGGACAGGACAATGCGGCCGCGAAGCATTAGCTCCGCCGCCGTCATTGTCATATCTCATTGGGTGGCCGAAATCAGGCAGGCGAAATGATCCTGCCCGAAGAAAGGTCCTAAATTCAGGACTCTTTCTTCTTCAGGACCTGACGGCCCTTGTACATGCCGGTCTTGAGGTCGAGATGGTGCGGACGACGGAGCTCGCCGGAGTCCTTGTCTTCCGCATAGGTCGGCTTCTTGATGGCGTCTGCCGAGCGGCGCATGCCACGACGCGACGGCGAGGTTTTTCTTCTCGGAACGGCCATTTCAATATCCTCTAGGGATTGGTGTTGTCAGGGCATCGTCCGCGAGGGGACGGCTCAGCACCCGCAAACCGAGGCGAGCTGAATGCCGATCAAGGCCGGGCTTATAGAGGAAGGCTGGCCGTAAATCTAGGCTCTTGGACCGGAAAATACGTCCGAAAAGGGCCCAAAATCAGCGATTTTCCCGCCAGCAGATCAAAAGCGAGTTCGCCTGCGCCCTCGCCACATAGGTCCCCGCCAGCCGCCGGACGCCAGGCCCGGGGGTCCGGGCGCTCCGTTTGACCGGATTGGGCAGGATCGAGGCCAGAAGTGCCGCCTCCCGGGGTGAGAGGTTGGCCGCTGACTTGCCGAAGGCATAGGCGCTGGCCGTCTCGACCCCGAACTGGCCTTGGGGACCGAGCTCGGCAATGTTGAGGTAAATCTCGAGGATTCGCGCCTTGGGCAGGACGAGATCGATCCACAGCGCCAGCGGGAATTCCAGCGCCTTGCGGACGAAATCCCGCCCCTGCCAGAGGAACAGGTTTTTTGCCACCTGCTGGGTGATGGTGGAGGCGCCCCGGAAGGGCGTACCGTCCTCCTTCGCATCGTCGATCGCCTCGCGCAGCGCGCCCCAGTCGATGCCATGATGCTTGCAGAAATGGGCGTCCTCGGCCGCCACCACCGATCGCAGCAGTGAGGGCGACATCGCGGCCAGATCAATCCACTCCCGATGCATCGGCGCGCCCCGGAGCGACCGCCAGGCCATCAGCGTCGAAACCGGATGGCCGGTGCGGTAGAACGGCGCGATCACGTAGGGCGCGAGAGCCACGACCACGAGCGCTACCAGCAGGATCTTGACGATGCGCAAATCGACCTTTCCGGCGCAAAATGAAACGCGGCCACGGATCCCGCCATTAAGTCTGTGATAATTCGGGCCTTTTCCAGCACTTTTTAGGCCTTCCAAACGATTGACTGGGGCGGGCGCATAAAGGATTGTCCCGCCGAATTTTAGTTCTGGAGCCCTTCTTGATGACCGGCACGTCCCCGTCCGATTTCGCCAAACGCCTGGACAAGACCGCTGATGACACCGAAGCCCTGCTTGGACGCCTGCTCGCGGACGACATCCTGCACGATGAGATCGCCCGTCCCAAGCGACTGATGGACGCAATGCGCTATTCGAGCCTCAACGGCGGCAAGCGTCTGCGGCCGTTCCTGGTGGTCGAGAGCGCCGCCGTATTCGGCGTTCCCCGCGAGGCTGCCCTGCTCGCCGGCGCCGCGCTCGAATGCATCCACTGCTATTCGCTCATCCATGACGATTTGCCGGCGATGGACAATTCGGACCTGCGTCGCGGCCGCCCCACCCTGCACAAGAAGACCGATGACGCGACCGCGATCCTCGCCGGCGACGGCCTGTTGACGCTCGCCTTCGACATCATCACCCGCGATGAGATCCACCGCGACGCCAATGTGCGCCTCCTGCTGACGCGCGCGCTGGCGCGCTGCGCCGGCATCGGCGGCATGGTCGGCGGCCAGATTCTCGATCTCGCCGGCGAAGGCCGCTTTGGCGGCAACGAGCCGATCGATGTCGCCCGCATTCAGCAGATGAAGACCGGTGCGCTGCTGCGCTACGGCTGCATCGCGGGCGCGATCCTCGGCCAGGCCTCGCAAAAGGAATATCAGGCGCTCGACGATTACGGCCGCGCGCTCGGCGAGGCCTTCCAGATCGCCGACGATCTGCTCGACGTTGAAGGCGATGCGGCGGCCCTCGGCAAGCCGGCCGGCGCCGATGCCGCACTCGGCAAGACCACATTCGTCACCCAGCTCGGCATCGAAGGCGCCAAGCAGCGCGTGCGCGACCTGCTCGCGCGGGCCGACGGCGCCGTGTCGATCTTCGGCGACCGCGCCGCCGTGCTGCAAGCCGCCGCGCGCTTCGTCGCCGAGCGGAAGAACTGATGTAATGCACGATCTTTACCTCGCCCCGCTTGCGGGGAGAGGTCGATATTCAAGCGCGGCTTGAATATCGGGTGAGAGGGAGCCTCCGCGAATCCAGCTCTCACCGTCCTTGCGGAGGCGCCCCCTCACCCCAACCCTCTCGCCGCAAGCGGGGCGCGGGAACAGGCCGCCGCTGCGGCGACAACGAGAGTTGAGCGAGAGGGCTGGAGCCATCATGGCCACCGACAAAGACGATCCCGTCCTCGTCCGCTTCCGCAAGATGTCGCGGCCGATGCGGCTGATCTATGCGCGGCCGCGCACCTTTATCGCGCTCGCTGCCGGCCTCCTGGTCTGCTTGCTGCTGCCGGGATCGCACCGGCTGGTGACGCGGCTGCTGTTCGGCTGGGATGCGTTGATCGCGGTTTATCTCGTGCTGGTCTACGCGATGATGCTGTGCAACGACCAGCAGCACATCCGCCGTAGTGCCGCAATGCAGGACGACGGCCGCTTCGTGATCCTGCTGGTGACGGCGATCGGCGCCTTCGCCAGCATCGCAGCGATCATGTCTGAGCTCGGCACGCCGCATCGCGGGGCGTGGGAGTTGACCATCGCGATCGCCACCATCGCGCTGTCATGGGCCGCCGTGCACACGACCTTCGCGCTGCATTACGCCCATGATTATTACCGGCACCCGCCGGGCGGATTGCAGTTTCCGAGCGGCGATAAGGAAGATCACGCCGATTATTGGGACTTCGTCTATTTCTCGTTCGTGATCGGCATGACCGCGCAGGTCTCCGACGTCGGCATCACCGACAAGACCATCCGCCGCACCGCGACCGCGCATGGCATCGTGTCGTTCATCTACAACACGGCGCTGCTGGCGCTGACAGTGAACATCGCGGCAAGCGCGATCTCGAACTGACGTCGTCCCGGCAAGCGCCGAGACGACGGCGTCGATGGCGCGATCCTAGTTGCACACCTCGGCATTGGCGTCGTTGCCGGGGCCGCCGCCGCCGCGATATTCGAGATGACAGCCGCGGTTGACCGGGCGGCAGCTGCCGCCATTGCAGAAAATCTGCCCGCCACCCGAGGCGCGGCCGGCGCCCGCGGCAGCCGCAATGCCCGCGGCGGCGCCATAGCCGCCCGCCGCGCCACCGGCCTGACGGCGCTGCCGTGTGGGACGCTCATCGCCGTCGTCGCGCTTGGCAGTTGCGGGCTTGGCCGTCGCAGGTTTGGCGACGCGCTGCTTCTCGCACGCATTGTCGTCGTTGATCGCATAGCCCTCACGGCAAACGATCTTCGTGCACGTGTCGCCGTCGGCCTTGAAGCCGTGCTCGCAGACCAGCGGGCAGACGCGCGACGGCTTTGACTTGACGGTATCGAGCGCATCGGTGCTCGCCACTTTCACGTCGAGCTTGGTGCCGGCGTAACGGTTGAACTGCGACAGCGAGCGCCGCGAAGTTGTATTCCAGTTGCCATCGGCCTGCCCGGAGAAGCAGCCGACGCGGCCGAGCTCGGTCTGCACCAAGCGGCTGAGGTCGACCGGCGTGGTCGTCGGCGTCAGCGAAGCGACGCTGGTGCCGGCGGGGCTCGCCGTGCTGGCGGGTGCAGCACCTGGCGCCGCGGCGGCGAGGTCGACGCGCTGCTGCTCGGCCGCGGCCGCCTGCTGCTGCACCTGCTCCTTGGCCTTCTGCGCGGCGAACTGCGCCTGCTCGGCGGCTTTCGCATCAGCCGCAGCCTTGGCCTGCGCATCCTTCTGCGCGCCGAGGGCGGCAAGACGATCGCGTTCGGCCTCGGCCTGCTTCGCCTTCTCGGTGGCCGCCGCATGGGCCTGCTCGGCACCGATTTTTTCGACCTGAAGCTTGGCGAGATTCGCATAGAAGCCGTCAGGATGCTGGGCCAGGAATGCCTCCCAGGCCGGCCTGTTGCCAACCTGGAGCGCGAGCTCGTAGTCGCGGCGGATATCGGCCGCCTGCGGGCTCGCCATAGGCGCCACCGGAGCGGCCCCGACCACCTTGACCGGCACCAGCGGCACGTCCTCGCCGCCGAGCGAGCCGTACACGAACGGCTCCTGCTTGTTGCCGGTCGATTTGAGCACGTCGTCGCGCACGAAGCCGAAGGCGCGGCGGACGTCGAGGCCCGGCGTCGTCAGATGCTTCGACAGCGCGACCGTAAACGGGCTGTTGGCGCCGTCGCCGTCCTGCGCCGTGAAGCCGGCCTTGGCCGAATACGCGATCAGCGTGTTGGGGCTGTTCGGCTCGACCTGGGCGAGGCCGCGGCCGATGCCGCGCGAGACAACCGTGCGCTTCATGGTCTTGCCGAACGGATTATCGCGGCAGGCGTCGAGGATCACCAGGCGAAGCTGCCTGGCGGGCTTGACCGTGACCAGGACGCGGTCGAGCGACAGCCCCTGGTCGTAGACATCGGTGTCGCGTTCGAGCTTGGCGTCAACAGGGATCAGATAGTTCGAGCCTTCGACCTCGATGCCGTGGCCGGCATAGTAGACCACGGCGATGTCGGCATCGCGCGTCGCATCGGCAAAATCGCGCAGCACGCGCCGCGTCTCCAGCGCCGACAGATCATGCCGGGACTCCACAACTTCGAAGCCGGCGTCCTTCAGCGTCTTCGCCATCACTGCACCGTCATTGACGGGGTTCGCGAGCGACGGCGCGTACTGATATGACGAGTTGGCAAGGACCAGCGCCACGCGCTTTCCGGCGAGAGCGGGCGCAGCGCCGAACAAGAGAGCCAGAAAAAGCGGACAAAGTCCGAGCAGGCTACGCATGACAGAATTTCCAGAGATCGGGAGCAATTCGGTCGCCCTTTGGGGATTGCCTTAGCAGAGTCCGCCATCGCATTTGTGATGGAGATCACGAAGACGATGCCTGCGAACTGCCAAGGAACTCTTTAGTCTCGCCAGAGCTATAGCGGTTCGCTGGCGCAGGCCAAGTATGCGCTCAGTCACCCCCGATGTGTCCCCGGTATTGCGGCAGCTCGTCCGTGATCTCATGCCAGGGCGCCTTCGAGCCGACGAAAATGTGGGCGCTCGGGCGGATCGAGGGGGCGTCAACCAGGGTTCCCATGGCGACATGGACCCATTTCCCCTCGCGCACCCGGGAATAAAGCAGCGAGCCGCAGCGGGTGCAGTGCGCGTCGTGGGTTGTGTCGTCGCCATAGATGAGGCGCTGGTCCTCGCCACGGACGATGCGCAGCTTGTCCTGCACAATCCCGGCGAACGGCTTGAAGGCGGAGCCGGTGGTGCGGCGGCAATTCGAACAGTGGCAGTTCAGCGCGTAAGAGAACGCGTCCGCGACCTCGTAGCGCACGGCACGGCAATAGCATTCGCCGGTGAGGATACGAGCGTTCGAATTTTCTGATCCGGTCATTCCAGCGTCCCCGCGCAATTGGCGCAGACACCCATAGCGCATTTTGATGTGTACGACTAAGTTCGCCCCGAGCCATCATTCAAAGGGGTGACCCATGAGCCAGAACCGTTCGAGCGTCGAAGCCGTCGTGCAATCCTATTTCGACGGACTTTACGAGGGCGATGCCGAAAAACTCGGCGCGATCTTCCATCCCTCCGCCGATTTGCGCTGGGTCGAGAAGGGCGAGCTTCAGGTGCTGACCGTGCCCGACTGGCTCGACCGCGTGCGCAAGCGCCCTTCCGGCAAGGCCGAGGGCAAGCCGCGCGAGGATTTCATCGTCACCATCGACCGCTCGGACGACAAGACCGCCTTCATCAAGGTCAGGTGCCAACTGCCGCCGCGCTTTTTCACGGATTATCTGGTGGCGATGAAGCTCGCCGACGGCTGGCAGATCGTGTCGAAGTCGTACCGGTATGACCTGAGGGAGTGAGCGGGACGCACCGTGAGACTCCCTCTCCCCGTTCTTACGGGGAGAGGGTTGGGGTGAGGGGCTGCTTCCGCGAACACAGTGACAGTTGGACTCGCGGAGAGTCCCCCTCACCCGCCGCGCTTTCGCGCGTCGGCCTCTCCCCGCAAGCGGGGAGAGGCGAAGAAAGGAAATCGCCCATCATGCCGCTCGACCGCCGTTCCCTGCTCGCCTCGCTCGCCTGGATGGCCGCCTCTCCCGCGCTCGCCGCAGACGCACCGCCGGAGCTCGAATCCTACGAGCGCGAAACCGGCGGGCGGATCGGGGTCTATGCCGAGAACCTCGCGACTGGCGCGAAGCTCGCATGGCGCGCCGACGAGCACTTCGTCATGTGCTCGACGTTCAAGGCTTCGCTCGCGGCCTGCGTGCTGGCGCGGGCCGATCGCGGCGAGGAGCAGCTTGCGGCCATGATCCCCTACGGCAAGGCCGACCTGCTCGACTACGCGCCGGTCGCCAAACAAAATCTCGCCGCCGGCACGATGTCGGTCACCGACATGTGCAAGGCCATCGTCGAGCTCAGCGACAACACCTGCGCCAACCTGCTCTTGGCGCGGGTCGGCGGCCCCGCCGCGCTCACGGCCTTCTGGCGATCGCTCGGCGACACCACCTCGCGGCTCGACCACAACGAGCCCGAGCTCAACCGCTCACCGCCCGGCGATCCCCGGGACACCACGACGCCGGCGGCGATGGCCGGCAATCTGAAGCGGCTGGTGGTAGGCGAAGCACTGTCGCCGGCCTCGCGGACCCAGCTCACCGAATGGATGGTGGGCTGCAAGACCGGCGCCAACCGGCTGCGCGGCGGCCTGCCGGCAGGCTGGAAGATCGGCGACAAGACCGGCAACAACGGCAAAGATGCGTCGGGCGATATCGCGGTCGTCTGGCCCAAGCTCGACAACAAGGCGGATGTACCAATCCTGATCGCGGCCTATACCCAGGGCGGCAGGCCCAACGCCGCGCAGATCGAAGCCGTGTTCGCGCGCGTCGGACGCATGGTGGCCGAACGGCTGGCGTGAGCCGCGACGCATTGACCTTTTGGCCGCTTCCGGGCCAAGACAGGCCATGATCGCAGCGAAATTTCAGACCTTTCTCATCCTGCTCACGGTGCTGGCCGGCACCGCGCTGGTCGCCCGCCGCTTCAACATCGCGCCCGCCATTCTCCTGATGCTGTCCGGCGTCGGCCTCGCCTTCGTGCCGGGCATGCCGCCGGTGGAACTGCCGCCGGAACTGGTGCTGCTGATGGTGCTGCCGCCGCTGATCTACTCGGCGAGCGTCGCGATGAGCTGGCGCGAGTTCAGGAACAATCTGCGGCCGATCGTGCTGCTCGCGGTCGGCGCGGTGATCTTCACCGCGGCGCTGGTGGCTGCGGCCACGCATTATGTGATCGGCCTGCCCTGGACCATCGGCTTCTTGCTGGGGGCCATCGTCGCGCCGCCCGACGTGGTGGCGCCGCTCGCGATTGCGCGCCGTCTGAACATACCCCGCCGGCTCCTGGTCATCCTCGAGGGCGAAGGGCTCGCCAACGACGCGACCGCCCTGATCCTCTACCGCTTCGCGCTTGCGGCCATCCTGGTCGGCCATTTCTCTCTGCCGCTGGCAGCCGGCGAGTTTGTCCTCATCGTCGCCAGCGAGATCGCCTTTGGCATCGGCATTGGCTGGCTCTCCCTTCGCTTCCGCAAATGGTCCAGGGATCCGCAGGTCGAGTTGACGCTGTCGCTGATCACGCCCTACGTGTCCTACTGGCTGCCCGAGCATCTCGGCGGCTCCGGCGTGATCGCGACCGTGGCCTGCGGCCTCTATGTGAGCTGGAACGGGCCGCTGCTGATCTCGGCGTCGACCCGCCTGCAGGGCATCTTCTTCTGGGATCTCATCATCTATCTGATCGAGGGCCTGCTGTTCCTGCTCACCGGATTCCAGATGCGCGCGCTCTACGAGAAGTCGAAGGCGTTTCCGCTCGACGATATCATGATCGCGACCGCCGTGGTCCTGACGGTCATCGTCATCGCACGCTTCGTCTGGCTGTATCCTGCGATCTATCTGCCGCGGATATTGAGCAAGAGCCTGCGCAAGCGCGACCCGTCGCCGCCATGGCAATGGCCGTTCGTGCTCGCCTTCACCGGCGTGCGCGGCGCGGTGTCGCTGGCGGCCGCGCTGGCGCTGCCGTTCACGTTGCCGGGCGGCGAGGCCTTCCCGTATCGCGACCTGATCCTGTTCGTCGCCTTCGGAGTCATCTTCGTGACGCTGATCGGCGTCGGCCTGACGCTTCCGCCGGTGGTGCGCTGGCTCGGTGTCGCCGAGGCCGGCCGCAACGAGCATGTCGCCGAGCACGAGGCCGAGATCGCGGCCCGCCGCCAGGCGCTCGAGGCGGCGCTGAAGTCGCTCGACGCAATGACCGAGGAAAAGGATGTATCGGACGAGGTGATGCGGCTCCTGCGCGCGCGTCACGAGATTCGTGTCAACCAGCTTCCGGATTCACTCGACCCCAACCATCACGACGTCTCCGCCGCCGGCACCGCCCTGACTCGCGACCTGATCGTCGCCGAGCGAAAGTTCATCCACGACCTCCTGCGCGACGGCCAGATCACCGACGAGACGCGGCGCCGGATCGAGCGCGACCTGGACCTGGAAGAGGCAAGCCTGGCGAACAGGGAGTATCGCGGGGTGCCGCTGTAGCTTTTTCGTCATTGCGAGCGAAGCGAAGCAATCCGGACTGCTGCCGTGGAACGACTCTGGATTGCTTCGCTTCGCTCGCAATTGTGCATGTTCCCTAATTCGCTGATTGGATCGCTCCACCGGAGGCCGATCCGATGCGCGATAATAGCTACGACCGGACGATTGAGCGCAACTATCTACAGA